>NZ_JACJQM010000120.1:0-14051 GCF_014696655.1 Nostoc sp. FACHB-888
GGAGTTAGGGGTCAGTTTTCCTCCTGCCTCCTGCCCCCTAACTCCTGCCTTCGTTGATAAAAAACATCCTACTTTTCCTACTTTCCCTACTTTCAAGTGTTAGCTCCAAGACGATACTGTGGAAGTTTCAAAATAGATGCGATCGCGCCACAATATTCTCTAGTTTCCAGCAAAATATTGAATTTTAAATTTGCAGTCTGTGATTCTTCTAAAGTCTTAATTTCTATAGAGTTTTGACTCTGACTCATTTATTAGAATCATAGCTTTAGCCTTGCTGTTATAACTGCTGGTAACACGCACTATTTAACAGACTCAAGCCATAATAACAAAATTCCTACTGCATTCTATCGATTGTGCGATACTGAATCGCTTCTGCCACATGATTGGTTTTTAGTTCATCTTCTCCCGCTAAATCTGCAATAGTCCGCCCTACTTTGAGAATGCGATCGCTTGCTCTTGCCGATAAACCTAATTTTCTAATTGCTACTTCTAATAAATTGCGACTAGCATCATCTAACTTGCACCATTTCTGGAGATGACGACTTTGCATATGGGCATTGCAACGCAGATTTGCTTCTCCTTGGAAACGGGTAATTGCGCGATCGCTTGCTTGTTGAACCCGTTCGCGCACTGATATTGATGTTTCTCCGGTAGGTTGTTGGGTAATTTCTTCTGGTTTCAAGCGATTCACCGCAACTTGTAAATCAATTCGATCCATCAACGGCCCAGAAAGTTTTGCCCAATATTGCTCGCGTTGACGAGGAGAACAAGTACATTGTTGGATGGTATCGCCATAGTAACCGCAAGGACAGGGATTGGTACTTGCCACCAAAGTAAACTGTGCGGGAAACATTACCGATAGTTTGGTGCGCGAAATTGTTACATAGCCATCTTCTAGAGGTTGGCGCAGAAATTCCAGCACATCACGTTTAAATTCCGTGAGTTCATCAAGAAATAACACACCCCTGTGAGATAATGAGATTTCTCCAGGACGAGGGAAGCTACCACCACCCACAAGAGAAGGCCCGGATGCAGAGTGGTGGGGACTGCGAAAAGGGCGATCGCGTACTAATGAACCGCGATTTTTCAATAAACCAGCCACCGAATGGATGCGAGTCACTTCTAAAGATTCGGCAAAACTCAGGGGCGGTAAAATTCCTGGTAGGCGCCGTGCTAACATGGTTTTTCCACTACCCGGTGGCCCGACAAAAATCAAATTATGCCCACCAGCAGCAGCAATTTCTAAGGCACGACGCGCATGAGCTTGTCCTTTAACATCATGCAAATCCGCGCCAGGGTAGGATACTGTTGCTATATTAGTTGTGTCATCTATCTGCACAGGTTTGTAACGCCCCGGATTATTTAAAAAATCCACCACCTCAGACAGATGTTTGCAGCCATAAACAGCCAAGTCTTGAACCACTGCTGCTTCTTGGGCATTATCCGCAGGAAGAACTAAACCTGCAATTCCCATCTTTTGGGCTGCTGCTGCGATCGGCAAAACACCAGCCACTGGGCGTAAACTGCCATCTAGAGAGACTTCGCCCAAAAATAAATAATCCTCCAACAAATCAGCGCTAACTTGCTCAGAAGCCGCCAAAATTCCCACACTAATAGGCAAATCGAAACAGGGGCCTTCTTTCCGTAAATCTGCCGGAGTTAAATTGATCACAATTTTCCGCATGGGAAAGGCAAAACCTGCATTCTTCAGCGTTGCTTTGACTCTTTCTCTTGATTCTTGAATTGCTGAATCTGGCAATCCCAAAACAACAATTCCCGGTAATCCCCCTGACACATCGACTTCTACGCCGACTTTGACGGCATCGATGCCGACAATTGATGCACTCCAGACTCTGGCAAGCATTTCTTATATAACAGTAAACCTTTCAAATCTCTAGCAGATGATTCGCTAAATTGGCATTGGTGAAACCACAGAGACGATTTCTGATCAAAATAGTGAATAGGACTTTCTCGCTGGCATTTGGGCAGAACGAGCCTAACTGGCTGCAACAACAGCACCGTCATTTACTAACTTGCCATCTTCCATGTAAACGATGCGATCGGCAATATCCAAAATGCGATTGTCATGAGTCACCAAGAGAATGGTACAATCCTGCTCTTTCGCTAGTTTTTGCATGAGGTTTACCACATCTCGTCCCGATTTACTGTCAAGGGCGGCGGTAGGTTCATCTGCTAAGACAATTTTAGGACGACCGACTAAAGCACGAGCGATCGCTACTCTTTGTTTTTGTCCCCCTGATAAGTCATCAGGATAATAATTTAGGCGCTCTCCTAATCCTACCTCCTCCAACATTTGGGCTGACCGGATTTTCATTTCTGGCTGCGAAATATTTTTGTGCAATTCCAAGCCCATTCTGACGTTTTGCAGCGCAGTCAGGCTACCGTGCAAATTGTGCGCTTGGAAAATATAGCCATTACTACGTCGCGCCTGGGTGAGTCGTGCTGCGTTAGCGCCACAAAGTTCTTGTTCCAAAACCTGCAAACTGCCAGATTGGGCAGAACGCAAACCGCCTACTAAGGTGAGAAGTGTAGTTTTACCAGAACCAGAAGGCCCAGTCATGATAATAATTTCCCCAGCGTTAATATCCAGATTAATATCAAAAAGAACTTGCTTGCGAAGTTGACCATGACCAAAATAATGGTCGAGATTTTTAACAGAAATGACAAGAGGCATAACAATTTTAGATTTTAGATTTTAAATTTTGGATTTTAGATTAGGAATTGTTAATTATCCCCATGCCCAATGCCCATTTTTTAAAACATATCCGCAGGGTCAGCAGACTGTAATTTACGAGTAGCGATCGCACCAGAAATTATACACATAATCATAGTCAGCACTAACACTGTCAAGGCTCGTGCTAAGGTCATATATACGGGTAAATTCGTAGCATTACGAGTCAGATGGTAGAGTCCCAAGGGCACAATTGCTCCTGGGATAAAACCCAATACTGCCAAAATTATTGCTTCTTCAAATACTACACTTAGTAGATAAAAATTGTTATAACCCATTGCTTTGAAGGTGGCATATTCTTTGATATGGGCATTCACATCAGTAGAAAGAACTTGATAAACAATAATTACCCCTACCAAAAACCCCATCGTTACACCCAAGCTGAAAATAAATCCGATGGCGGTGTTTTCCTGCCAATACTTTCTTTCAAAGGCGATAAATTCATCGTGGGTAAGAACTTTGACATCGTTACCTAAATAAGATTTCAAGTTTTTTGCCACTTGCTCTGGCTCATGTCCTGGTTCGAGCTGAATCAAACCCAAACTTACACTGCTTGCGTCTTGTCTGGGAAATAATCGCAAAAAATTCTGATCGCTGGTAATCAAGCTACCATCTGCAATAAAAGAAGCTCCAACCTTAAATAAGCCATTAATACTAATTGTGCGCCGTTGGATTTCGGTTGTGACGGTTTTACCCTGTTCAATTTGAGCGATAGCCTCTGTATAATTTCCTCTAGAAGCACTGTCGAATAAAACGGTATCTGGTAACTTAATCACGTCCAAGTTGCGATTAACTTCCGGTAAGTCAAAAAGTTGCTTGTCAGGATTGAACCCTATAACTAGTACCGCCGTTTCCTGCCGCGTTTGGGGATTTTTCCAATCGATAAAGTTGAGATACATTGGTTCAGCCGACTTCACCCCCGGCATATCCATTGCCTGGTACAGCCGCCGTCGAGGAAATGTAGACATATTTGCCAGGTTACGAGCTTGGGGACTAACTAACATGATGTCTCCCTGCATACTCGCATGTAGCCTGGTGTTACTGTCAAACAGGGCATTCTGAAACCCTAGCTGCATGAACATGAGAACATCGGCAAAGGCAATGCCTGACAATGCCACCAAAAAACGCCCTTTTTCATGGCTTAATTGCAGCCATCCTAAAGGCGTTCGCCGCCGTAGTTGCTGGATAAATCCAATCACAGTTCAATCACCGCCTTGACTTGCAGATTAGTTAAGCTAGTAGCTTCTAGACTAGATAGCCGATTCAGTTGGACATGCACTTCCACTACTCTGGCATCAATATTACTAGAGGGGTCGGCATTGATGACATTCTGTCGCTTTATCTGCATACCAACCCTATCTACCCTTCCCAATAATTCATTAGGTAGAGAATCGCTGCTGATCCGCACTCGTTGACCCGGACGCACTTTGTTGATATCACTTTGGTAGACTTCTGCTACCGTATACATTTGGTCGGTTTGACCTAAATCCACAATTCCATTATTACTAACAGTTTCTCCCGATCGCGTATTAATCTCCAAAATTCGACCAGCTTTAGGAGCCAGAACATATGCCTGCGCTAGTTCTGCTTTAATTTTCTCGGCAGTAGCTTGAGCGCTGTCTATTTCTGCTTCTGCGGTTGCTATATCTGTTGGACGCACTTCAGCAGTTTGGTTGAGTGTGGCTTTTGCCTCATTAATTTGCTCTTGAAGAGTGGCTAGAGTTTTATTCCGGTTGGCTTTTGCCTCATTAATTTGCTGTTCTAGAGTGGCGATAGTTGTTCTCTGGGTAGCTTGACTTTCCAGCAATTGCTGAGTGGAAGTTTCTGCACTCAAGCGTCTCCTATCAACTTCCTGGCTAGAAATTGCTCCTTGTTGGTATAAAGTCTCGTAGCGTTCGGCATCAGCTTGAGCATTAGCTTTCTCGGCTTCTAAACGAGCCACTGTTGCGTTTAACTGCTGCTTTTGACCTTCTAGTTCCGCTTCTAGGCGATTAATTGTGGCTTGCTGAGTTTTAACATTTCCCTCTAATTCAGCTTGTAGACGGCTCACAGTGGCTTGCCGTGCCCCAATTTCTCCCTGTTTCGCTCCCGCTTTTACTTGGGCAAGACGGAGTCTCGCTACTTGGACTTGTTTTTGTGCTTCACGCAAACTTCCTTGTAAGCGATCGCGACTGTCCATAACCGCAATTACCTGCCCAGCTCTTACTTTATCCCCCTCCTTAACCAACAGTTGTTGAACGCGATTCCCTTCATTCGAGGTAGGTGCAGAAAGTTTTATTACCTCGCCATTTGGTTCCAACCGCCCCAATGCTGTTACTGTTTTTACCACTGGCTTGGGTGATGCTGATGCTTCTTGCGGCTTAGTAGGTGCACCCTGAAATTTTTGTATCGTATAAATACTTAATGCACCCATTACAAAAGATGCTAGCAGTGCTAACAAAACAGGCAATTTAAAGATATTTTGGGAACGACGCGATTCATCTAGCTTTAAGTTTTGCTCCATAGCACCCACCTTAACTAGCGGACAATAAAACTAAACCGTCTAGTTTTAAGATGCTAAACTAAACGGAGTAGTTTAGTCAATATCGCGTAGCTCAATTTGTCCTAATTGCAAATTTAGGGGCTTCCAAATAAAAAAATATCCTATCGCTTGCTTTAAGGGCAGGGGGCGGGAAAGTTGTAGTGAAGTTCAGAAATTGGATAATTTATTGAGCCGTAAAAATCTCCGATTTCTCTCTCTGCGTCGCGTCAGTTGCTACGAGTCGGGGAACCGCAAGGGCGCACTGGCAACTCTTTGCCTCTGCGGTTAATTTATTTTTAAAAATGATTTAGGACTGGTATAATACCAATTCTCTTATTGAGATTGATTACAAAGGAGAAAGTCTTTTTAATTTGAATTATTTTTAAGATGATTTTACAGCACAGGATAATAAAAAAATGACCCGCATAAGAATTGACGACGTTGAGCGGGAGAGTTCAAGCGATAAAGTCGAAAAGATTTTGCAAGGGGCGATCCAAGAGTTTTTAGCACATGGCTATGCTGGCGCAA
Source organism: Nostoc sp. FACHB-888 (assembly GCF_014696655.1). Classification (NCBI taxonomy): domain Bacteria; kingdom Bacillati; phylum Cyanobacteriota; class Cyanophyceae; order Nostocales; family Nostocaceae; genus Nostoc; species Nostoc sp. FACHB-888. The sequence goes on from NZ_JACJQM010000120.1 coordinate 5,802, forward strand.
GCATGGATAGGGTAGCGGTAGCAGCAGGTGTTTCTAAAGCGACAGTTTACAGCCACTTTCAAGATAAAGAAGGACTTTTTAAAGCATTGGTAGAGCAACTGGCACGAAAGCGATTTGAGTCAGTTTTTGGCACAGAACCTCTTGAGGGAGAACCGCATATCGTCCTGAGACAGTTGTTAACAAAAGCATTGACACAGATGCTCAATGACAAAGAATTTCAAGGATTTCAGCGAGTGCTGATTGGGGAGTCTGCTCGTTTTCCTGAATTATCTCAGCTTTTCCTGAGTTGTATTGCTAAACCAGGAAGCGAGATTATCACTCAATACTTGGTTTCTCGCCCTGAACTTAATATTCCTGACCCACAGGCGATGGTATGGATTTTGATGGGGTCAATAGTGCATTTAGTGATTGCTCAGGAGATTATGCATGGTAAAGATATCTTACCAATGGAAAGCGATCGCCTGATTGATGCCTTGATACACCTAATCACTAATTGCGCCAGGTGATTGGCTATGTCCCAGTGCTTGTTCGGTCTGAAGTTCAAATATCACCTTGATTGATAAGCTGATGCGCGCCTAAATTGTATAAACACTCTTTACGGTCGTTAACTGTTAACTGTTAACCGTCAACAATTAACAGTCATCAGTCAGTAAATTGCCTTCAGAAAGACTTGTGTATACACCGTAACCCCGCCTGTAGGAAGGGAAGCAATTCCTAATGGGTTTTATCCCACAAATTATTCATTACTGGGTTTTAGCCAGTAACGAGAAGTTAAGAGATATTGCCATCCGTGAATTTGTTCCCAAATTTTTATAACTTCGGGATTGCCTATATTTAAGTATCTTTAAAGACTAAAGCCCTCAGTCGCTCTCAGTCAGTACGATTCCGTACAATATTATGAAAATCCGTTACAAGATTTGCCACGAGTTCTTACACCCTGGCTTTGAACAAACCGCTTATACAATAATTGTTCCATCTACATAATACGGATTTTTACCCAACCCTATACAAAAGGTCTAGAAATTATATGGATGATTTAAAACAATTAGACAAGTATGCCTTTCAAGTCTTAACGATGTTCAGGGAGGGGTATTCTAGCCGCCAGATTGCCCAGCAGTTTCATCTAAGTTATAAGACAGTAAAGGATATTGTGGAACGGTTTTCTCACTAGCGATAAAATGAAGAGAATTTTTAATCCTCCAGTGCCTCTGATTATAGGTAAAACTCTCTTGCTTTGAATTTAAGAATAAATCCAAAAGCCGCACCTTTAAATGTCGGTGCGGCTTTGAGTTTCACAGAGATGGGGTTAGCTCTATCAATATTCGTAGAAAGGATGTGAGATTTTTCGATGTCTCAGTACTTGGCGCTATAGCACCCCCTACTGGTTTAAGGTTCCATCCTCATTTCGAGTGTCGCTCTGTACAAGCGTGACTCAAATACACAGTGAAAAAATCCCCTTGCTGTCTTCAGTGGGGAGAATCTCAATGTTTTTTCCATAGAAGCTACAGTGTTGCCTCCAGCTTTTTTTGTTCCTAACAGGCTCTCACCAATATATCCTCAAGCGATCGCAAGATTAACTAGGCAGGAATCACTTGAACAACTAGTGCGCGTTTATCCAGTGACTGGATTTTACCTACTTGACTGAGATCATTTGCAATTCGGTCTAGCAGTTCTCCTGCTTTGTCACGATATTGATGTTCTCGGCCTCGTAAACGGATGGCAAACTTGACTGAATCGCCTTTACTCAACCATTCACCTGCTTGTTGGATGCGTAAATTGTAATCAGCCACGCCCACGTTTAGGCCAAATCGAACTTCCTTTACCGTGGGTCTAGCACTCTGGCTCTGACGTTTTTTCTTTTGATACTGAAGCTTGCCATAGTTAAGAATCTTGGCGATTGGAGCCTCTTTACCTTGCGAGACTACAACTAAGTCAAGCTCTAAGCTCTCGGCTAGCTGTAGCGCCTCATTGGTGTCGATCAGACCACGATTGTTATTCTCATGGTCAATCAAGAAGACGCTAGGTGACTTGATTTGTGAATTAATCAGCTGCTTTTGGATTGCGATAACGAATTTCTCCTAATTGTTCAACATTTTACATTCCAAGTAATGCTAATTTAACACAACGCTGAATTAGAGCAACTTTAACCACACAATCGACTACAATCTGTTAAAATGTGGAATTGCGGCACTCGCTCTTCAGTCTTTGCGCTATTGCCCATCAGCCTTTCAACGCTTTTTTATCCGTCCGCCTAAGACTGACGCCGCCATTGGCGACAGGCCGATGTTATTTTTGGAGTTTTATGTCTTTTTCTACTCTCGGCTTGTCCAATGAAATTATCCGTGCGGTTACAGAACGCGGGTACACTGAACCCACGCCAATTCAGATACAGGCGATTCCTGCTGTATTGTCGGGTAGCGATTTACTAGCTGGGGCACAAACTGGCACTGGAAAAACCGCTAGTTTTACCCTACCGCTTCTGCATCGGTTATCGTCTGATAAGAGCGTCAAAGGGACATATAAGGGCTACCCGCCGATCCGGGCGCTGATTCTTACCCCGACTCGCGAACTCGCCGCACAGGTGGAAGAAAGTGTGCGCGAGTATGGTAAGTACTTGCAGCTAAACTCGATGGTGATGTTCGGCGGAGTCGGTATTAGTCTGCAAAAACAGCGTTTGAAGAACCGAGTGGATATTTTAGTCGCTACTCCAGGGCGACTGTTAGACCATGTTCAGCAGGGCACGCTGAACCTATCGCATATTGAGGTTTTGGTGCTAGATGAAGCAGATCGGATGCTGGACATGGGCTTTATTCATGATATCCGCCGCATCCTCTCACTATTGCCCAAACAGCGACAAAATTTGCTATTCTTTGCTACTTTCTCGGACAAAATTAAGGCACTCGCCGCCGGGCTGCTTAATAACCCGACGATGATTGAGGTAGCACGCCGCAACGTTACCGCCGAGACGATCGCACAAAAAATTTACCACGTAGACCGTGACAAGAAACGCCAATTACTTGCTCACCTGATCCGCCGAGATAATTGGTATCAAGTGCTAGTGTTTACCCGCACTAAGTACGGCGCTGACCGTTTGGTTAAGCAGTTGGGCGAAGACCGCATTCAAGCGCTGGCAATCCACGGGAATAAGAGCCAACCGGTGCGTACCAATGCTCTGGCAAAGTTCAAAAATGGCAGCTTACAGGTATTGGTGGCGACAGACATTGCTGCTAGGGGTCTTGACATCAGCGAACTGCCCCATGTAGTCAACTTCGATCTACCCAATGTACCGGAGGATTATGTTCATCGCATTGGGCGTACTGGCCGCGCTGGCGCATCAGGTGAAGCCGTGTCGCTGGTGTCTGTTGATGAATACCCTCTATTGACAGATATCGAAAAACTGATTCAGCAGCGCTTACCAAGGGAAGTAGTGGCTGGTTTTGCGCTCAATCCCGATACCAAGCCAGAAGCAATCCCAAATGGACGGCAACACAGAGCCAAGCCTGGAGGTGATAAGCGTCCGGCTGGTACTCCTAAACCGTTACCACAGAAATCGGCTAAACGTAAGGCAGCGCCACCTGCCACGAATGGCGATAAGCCTGGTGCGCGTTCGTCGGCATCGCGCCGTTCTGCTAAACGCGATCGCTAATCTTCGTTCTTAAGGCTTACTCTTTCAGCAACGCCCCTAAGCGGTTAAATTCACTTTCAACCTGCTCTTGAACTTGACTTTATAGCCACGACTTACGCACAGACTATGATCTTACGTCATTACGAGCGTTCGCGGAGCGTCTCGTAGAGAAGCGAAGTAATGGCCAAGGCTTGGTTTTTCGTCACGAGTGCGTAAGTCCTAATAGCGACACTACTGTTAGGACTTACGCACTTAGCTTAGATATTGAAACTAAGAATGAAAAATAGCACAACGCCCCATGCTCAATTACAAAATTCCCAAAAAATGGTTAATTTTGGTTACAGTAGCTTTGATATCTGCCTTGTTGCTGGCGATCGCATCTACAGCCTCAAGTATTTATTTATATGGCAGCAGTACTAATAATATCAAGGCAGATGCAGCAATTGTTTTAGGAGCGGCAGTTTGGGGACAAGAACCATCTCCTGTTTTCAGAGAGCGAATCAACCACGCCATTAATTTATATAAAAATGGATCTGTTAAGAAGATTATTTTTACTGGCGGAGTTGGCGAAAGTAATGAACCAGCCGAAGCTATAGTTGGAAAAAATTATGCGATCGCGCAACAGGTAAAAGCTGCTGACATTTTCACTGAAACTGAATCTCGCACAACTCACCAAAACCTCAAAAATGCCTTAAAAGTCGCCAATGCTCACCAATTAATCAAGTTTCTTATTGTTAGCGATCCATTGCATATGAAAAGAGCCGTATTAATGGCACGAGGCTTAGGAATGGATGCACATTCGTCTCCCACACCTACTACCCGCTATCGCAGTTTTCAGAGTCAAATAGAGTTTTTAAGCCGAGAAACTTATTTTTACTTTATCTATTTAGTGTTTAAAATCTAGCTGTAGGTTCCGAAACTACAATAACTCTGTGATGGAAAATAACCGTTGTCGGTCTATTTGTTGCAGCTTGATTTTTTCAGCGTAGAAAGCCTGATAATAGGATTGATATCGCTCTGGTTCAGCTTCGGGATCAGTTTGTTGCCATAGTTCCAAAAAGTGGCGATAGCGTTTTTCAAGCATCACTAAATCCATGCAAGCGATCGCAGCTTGAACTACTTGTGGAGTCCGAAGTATTTCTTTCTGGTTTTTTTCATCCACGTGAAATAAATGGGAAATTAACCCCATCTCATTGCTAAATTCTAAAAAATGGTCTTGCAAGCGGGAAATTAAATCTGGTTGAGACGCAACATTTCTCGTTTCTACATCACCGGATGATATTTCTAAAATCTGTTGCCATAAAAATCGGTGGTGAGAAAGGCTAAATTGCAAATCTCGCTCCTCTAGTTCGGCAATAATCGCTTGACGCTGTTCAGGACAATGTAAGTAAATTCGCAGTAATAAGGCTTCTGCGTGTTCTAAAAGGCTGCGTTCTGTGGGGAGTGGCGAGTGAGAAACTTGGCTACTTCCCCATGCTTTCTTCACAGACACGGGCTTAGTGTATGCAGCCGCAGCCGGAGCAATTTGAGTTAGCAGATTTTCGACTCTCAGGGGTATAAGTCTGGTATCTCCCAGGCTGAGTATTTCTGCACAGTAAGAAACGTAATAATTGCGTGTATCGCTGTTAGCTATATTTTTAAGTAATTTAACTAATTGCTGAGTTACTTGCTGAAAATCAGTAGCCTGTTTTAAGTCGCGGTCTTGAATAATTTGCTGAATCTGCCAGTCTAACCAAAGTGGGGCATTTTTTAGCAGTTCTGCATAATCTTCTGGGGTGTGGGTATGCAAGTATTCATCAGCATCTTTACCATCGGGTAAATTGAGAATTTTTAGCTGAACTTCGCCTTTGTATGCTAGTTCAGCAATTTCACCGATCGCACGTTCGGCGGCATTGGTTCCGGCTTTATCAGCATCAAAGTTGAGTACTAATTGTTTCGATTCGGTGTAGCGTAATATTAACCGGACTTGTTCTAAGCTTAGGGCTGTACCAAGGGAGGCGACGGCGTTGTTAATACCAGCAGCGTGGAGAGCGATCGCATCAAAATATCCCTCTACCACTACGGCTTGATCGAGTTTAGAAATCCCACCTTTGGCTTGATCGAGGGCAAATAATGTTTTACCTTTACTAAAAAGTTCCGTTTCTGGTGAATTGAGATATTTAGGCTGCTCATCAGTCAGAGTTCTACCACCAAAAGCAATGACGCGTCCTTGGACATCGCGGATAGGAATCATCAAGCGATCGCGGAATGCATCATAATAACCACCCCCTTCCCGCCGTGGCTTAATCAATCCGGCTTTTTCTAGTATCTGCGCTGGATAGTGTTTATCTTCCACTAGATAACGATAGAGAGTTTCCCAACCTGCGGGGGCATAACCTAAGCCAAATTGCTGTATAGTTTCTTCTTTGAGTTGGCGGTTAGATTGTAAATATTCAAGTGCCTTTTGCCCTTGTGATTGTCTCAAGGCGTGTTGATAAAACTGGGCGGACGTTGCCAGAACTTCATACAACTGCTCACGCAAAGATAGCTGACGCTGTAATTCTTGGCGTTGTTCAGGTTCTAAGGTTTGTACAGGCACTTGGTAACGCCGTGCTAAATCTAGCACCACATCAGCAAAAGAGCGCTTCCCCAACTCCATGACAAACTTAATGGCATTTCCTCCGGCTTGACAGCCGAAGCAATAGTACATTTGCTTAGTTTGGCTGACCGTGAAACTGGGAGATTTCTCATCGTGGAAGGGGCACAAACCGACAAAATCCTTTCCGCGTTTGCGTAAAACTACGTATTCGGATACAACATCTACAATATCAGCTCGTAGTTTAACTTCTTCAATTGTGTCTGGGTGCAAGCGGGGAATTTGCATTCTAGTCTATTTATCAATTCATGGGTTAGTAGTTAACACTGCGGTGCGTTTCCCAACTGATAGCTATTATATTCTTGTTGCTAGACCAAGAATGATTTATAGAATTGCTTACACTTAATTTCATCAGAGGAAATACTTAAAATGGGGCGTATTTTTATTTCAGCAGCTCACGGAGGCAAAGAAGCCAGAGGAATCGATCCAGGTGCGATCGCAGGTGGTACAAGTGAAGCGAAAGAAATGATTCTGCTGCGCGATTTGATTGTCACGGAACTGAGAGCGCGGAATTTGGAAATTTTGGCGGTTCCTGATGACTTGAGTGCCGCCCAAACTATCACTTGGATCAATTCTCGCGGCCGCCGGGGTGATGTTGCCCTAGAAATTGAATCTGATGCAGCTAGCAGCCCTTCTGTGCGTGGGGCTAGCGTCTTCTACATTGCTAATAATAGCGATCGCAGAAGCAATGCTGAACAGTTGCTAATAGCGTTGTTGCGCCGCGTACCCCAATTACCGAATCGGGGAGTTAAGGCAGATACGAATAGTGGTTTAGGTAGTTTAGCATTCTGTCGCCAGACAACGCTTCCAGCTTTGGTAATGCAAGTGGGGTTTCTCAGCAATCCAGAAGATCGGGTTTTGCTGCAAAGTCGTCGCCGCGATTTTGCTTTGGGAATTGCCGATGGATTGGTCACTTGGAGTCGTGTAATTGACCCAACTCCCGGAACTCCGACCGAAGCAAATTATCCACCAATTAATATTAATATTAATGGTCAAACTTACTCAGAGCAAGGAGTTTTAGTTAATGGAAATGCTTACATTCCCATTGATTTAGTAGATCGTCTACGGATTGACCTTACAAAAGCGGCTAATGTAAATAGAATTACCTATCGCAAAATAGTTTATGTTAAAGCGATTGAACTGCGAGATTTTAATGTTGCGGTCAGTTGGGATGCTGCAACTCGGACTGCCAGTTTGCGCTCAAATTTGATGGTTTGCTCTGGTCAATTTGACCGGGTGATGTCGAACGGTAATACTTCAGAAGTACAGTTACAATTATTCCTGAGAAACAATAATCAAAATGCTTTGGTAAGGTTTCCTGACATCCCAAAACTTTATCGGGAAGAGGCAGGGGTAGAGGGAGTTAACTATGATATCGCCTTTTGCCAAATGTGTGTAGAAACTGGATTTTTACAGTTTGGTGGTGATATTAGACCTGAGCAAAATAACTTTGCAGGCTTAGGTGCGATCGGTGGTGGTTCAGAGGCTGCGTCTTTTCCCAGTGCCAGAATTGGAGTGAGAGCGCACATCCAACATTTGAAAGCTTACGCTAGTTTAGAACCTTTGGTACAGGAAGTAGTAGATCCACGGTTTCGCTTTGTTACACGCGGAATTGCGCCATTAATTGATCAGTTATCAGGGCGGTGGTCAGCAGATTTAGATTATGGTGCAAGGATTTCAGCAATGGTTAAACGATTATATGAATCAGCAGGACTTCTTTGAGTTTTGATTAAAGAAAGTTGCACTAATTACTTTAACCCTCTCTGGCTTGGCGTACTTGGCGATACCCTGCGGTAAGCCGCTTTGCGTCTATGTTTAATAAGTAAGTCGGTGCAAAAAAATCAAACTATGTAAACAAAAGTAAATAAGGCTCAAACTCTTTCTCCCCCTGCTCCCTGCCCCTGCCGTCTGCTCCCTGCCCCCTGCCCCCTGCCCCCTGCCCCCTGCCCCTGCAAGAACTGCCTTATTGCAACAATAATTATTTACGCCG
>NZ_JACJQM010000121.1:0-13456 GCF_014696655.1 Nostoc sp. FACHB-888
GGGTATGACTGGTGAATGGCAGGCTTATGGTCGCTCCCGTATTAAAAACTTTGAAGATATTGTTCACATGGACTTAGACTACCAACGCAAATGGTCTATCTTTTCTATCTTTTATGATATTATTCTAATCTTAAAAACTTTAAAAGTTGTGTTAGATAAGAGTGGTGCTTGCTAACGTACAGCCAATTTATGTTAGTGAAAACTGATTGTTAGTCATGCAGACCAATTCAATAAACTGTTGAAATTTCATTAACTCCCTACACTGCCGCTCGTTGCAGCCCAAGCAATTACCCGTGCTTACCAAGTCAAGATGGCTACGGAAATCAGCTACCCTAAAATTAAATGCAGTTATGAAGGACTGTTTTACATCCAAGCAAAACAATTAATTTTGTATTTCCAAGGACAAATTCAAGAATATTACTCTCCTAACTTAAAATAATTAAGGATTATTATGAATAGTTAAGGCTGCTTTTTCCTCTATTTCGGTTATGTGTTTTTTGAAGTTGTTAATAAAGTTTGCTTCTCCAGCCGAGTTTGTAAATCTACAATTAGATTCTCTCCATTTCGCCGCGCCTCCCATAAACCAGAGTAGTGAAAACCAATGTTCCACTTTCCCTGCATATAATCTTCATTTTCTGAGACTGTCCCAGTGTATGCGACTGGTGCGTATGAAGTCATTAAATAGCGCTTTGTAAAGCTGATACTACGCCCAATTATCTCACCAGTAACAGTCGCTTCTCCTAAATAGTTATCATCCAAAATTGAACCATTGAAAACATTTCCGCTCTGCACAAAGGTTGCTTCAAATCGGCTTGGCATTTCATCTTGCCAGTAAGTTCCTAACCAATTACCGCTTAAGTCTGCCATAGGATTTTCCAGTAATTATTTGGTGTTGCTAAATAGAGCTATGATTTAGCTCTATTTGTCACAAGTTTTCAATGGTTTCAACCGCCCGTACAGATCAACGTAATCGGTACGCAGTCGCTTTAAAGAAGCATCAATTTGTTTTCTGATTTGGGCTGCTGAGAGTCCTCGGTCAGTGGCTGACATGGGAAAGAAGACTTTGGTCGCTAAGATATACGAGGAGCGCTCAATCCCTTGCAATACTTCTCCCAAAAAGGACTCAGCCCCTCCCTGAGCGTAAACATTTGCAGTGTCAATAAAGTTAATTCCAACCTCAAAAGCTTTGTGTATGCAAGCCTCTGCATTTTGCTGCTCTACACCACCCCCATAAGTCAGCCAGGAACCGAGACTGATTTCGGAAACGCTCAACTCGCTGTTTCCCAATTGTCTATATTTCATTTGTATTCCTTGTTTCACTGGTGCTTTCATCTGAATTAATCTCCAAGAAGCTATTTTTAATGTATTTACAAACTTTGTCTCAAGCCACCAGAGCTTTCCTCATTCAAATTGCAGATATTTTGTCTGTTTAAATACACCTAATGAAGAGTCTCAATCTCTGCGCCATCGCTTTGCGACTATAAATTCCGTGACAAGAGCAATCTTCTTTATATCCTTTTTAACGTCCTGCCCCGAATAGCGAGAAATTAACTTAAAATTTTAACTAAATTCACGAAATTTTCACTGTGAGCAAAATACGTGCTGTGATTGTTGGCCCGAATGTGCCAGGGCGTTTAGCACTCCATGAGGTGGATGCACCTATACCCGCACCCAATGAAGCGCTTGTGAGGGTTGCGGCAATTTCTCTCAACCGGGGAGAAGTAAGGCGTTCAACCAGTGCTGATGCTGGTTGGCGGCCTGGTTGGGACTTTGCCGGTACAGTTGAAACTCCTGCTGTTGATGGCTCAAGTCCACCACAAGGGGCGCGTGTGGTCGGCTTACTACGTTCCGGCGCTTGGGGAGAATTAGTATCGGTGGCTACAAATGCTCTAGCAGAACTACCAGCATCAGTTTCATTTGCTCAAGCGGCGACATTACCTGTAGCTGGTCTAACTGCTTACCATGCTCTACTAAAAGGTGGTTCTCTATTGGGTCGCACAGTTCTGATTACAGGTGCATCAGGTGGCGTTGGGAACTTTGCTATCCAGTTGGCACGGCTAAGTGGAGCGCAGGTTGTGGCTTACATTCGTCAAGCTGGCTATGAATCTATAGTTAAAGAAGCAGGGGCGCAATCAGTGGTAATCGGGGAAGACCTGTCACCCGCAAGGGAATACGGGCCATATCATCTGATTGTAGAATCAGTGGGAGGTAATACGCTATCAACAGCCCTGAAATTACTAGCACCAGATGGTGTAACAGTGCTATTTGGAACTTCAGGTGGGTCTGAGGTAACATTCGATGCTTCCCAGTTTTACGCAACTGCTGGTGCTAGCCTCTACGCTCTGATTCTGTTCCACGAACTGCAACGCGAATCAGCCTCGGTGGGATTGAAACGGCTCTTAAGCCTTATTGAAATAGGTCAGTTGCGTCCTCATATTGATGTAGAAGCTTCTTGGACAGAAATTGGCGATTTAGCTCAACAACTGCTTGACAGACGTTTTCCTGGTAAAGCTGTTTTGCACGTTTCGGCTTAAACAATCTACCATTATTGCGCTGATGCTTTCGCGATCGCATTGCTCCCCTGAAGTGATCGCTTTAAGGCATCTGCCCGAAAAAGAGATTTGTACACAATTGACAAATTCCTCAGAAAGGGACTCGTATTTTCAATCTTATTTGCAGTAGAGTGTTTATTCCGTGCGATTATTAACACCGAACTTCTCCCAACTTTGCTGTCATCCAGATTTTCAGCCAATGCCTTTGGGGGAGGAGTAAATGAAAACTTTTATATAGATAGATATGAAAATCATCAAAAAATCTGACAAGCTGACTCTGAAGAAAATGATGGAAATGCAAGACGCTTCAGACCAAAATCTTCAAGCTGATACTGTCAAGTCTTCAGCCCCTATGGTTGATGAGCAACCAGTAGTGATTCCAGAGCCAAGAGAACCTGACTATATTCCATTCCTTGATAATCCTCCAGTACAGTCTGTTGGCAACTCTGGCTGGCAGGTTTCTGATATCTGGCGCGATATTCGCTTGGATAGTTTCTGGGATTAATTAAACCAGACAATTTGTATTTTCAGACGGTTCAACATCGAAAAATAAAATGACTGCCTCTTTTTTCTCCAGTCTCAAGTGCTTATCATACCCCCTTGGGGGCTAAGTGGGGTATAAAATGTCAAACAGTCAAACGTGTTCCATATAGCACTCATAAAGCCCCCACATAGGAGTCAAATTCTCATCAAAGTTCTGAATCATTTTTGGGATGCATATAGCCCCCATGTACCCCCCAGCAGTATTTTTGAAGTTTTTTTATGAATAAAACAAAAGTAGTTTACTAGATTGCGTTATTAGCTATTTTTGAATGACTAAATTCTGTCTTGACTAAAATCAGTAACACCTAAACGGGACAAAAATCTATCTTTACAGCTATTTTCACGAAGAGTGACTTTTTGAGAGCTAAGTAATGACTAAATGAGAGATAGACATAATTTAGTCATTCTGTAATGACTAAATTATATAATTACTAAACAAATTAAAAACAACATCATGCATTATGATATTGACTAAATTTACACCATACTGCTGGTAGTCAGTAAAATGCTAACTCTTACTTGTGCATCCTTGTCCGGTGGCCAGGGAAAAACAACTGTTGCAATCTTGTTGGGTAGAATGCTTGCTCAAACAGGACAGCGTGTACTGATGATTGATGCCGATCCCCAAGCAAACCTAACTTTTTACTTGGGGCACGAAGTTCAGCAGAATCAACCCACGCTTCTAGAAGTTCTCAAAAAACAGATAAATACTGAAGACGGTATTTACGAAATCGGAGAAAACGTATGGTTAATTCCTGCTGATGATGGATTAGATAATGCTCAAGAATTTTTATCTGGGAGCGGTATGGGAGCTATTGTTCTGAGCAAACGGTTAAAAGAGGTATCAGATTTGTTCCAATACTGCATTGTCGATGCGCCACCTCAGCGATCGCAAATCTGCCTTACATCGTTGGGGGCGGCTGACCGTATCATCATTCCTGTAGAAGCATCATCCAAAGGTGTAAATTCTCTCATCCGAACTCTGAGTTTAGTTGAGGAGCTTCAAGAAATTGATGCTTTTTCAGGGATAGTGCTTGGTATCTTGCCATTCAGAGATAAATGGGTAGGTAATAACCAAGTCGCACAAAGTAAGGCGAGTATCAGTGCAATGCGAACAATTGCTGAAGAAATATTCGTTTTACCTTCAATTTCAGAATCTGAACAATTTAAAAAGGCCATAGATAAAGGTGTAAGTTTGTCCTCTCTAGGCTTTGAACAACTCGAAACTCCCTTCCAACAAATTATCCAGAGGTTACAAAAGAATGTCTGATGTTTTTGAGCGCCTTAAGAAAAAGACACGTCCAAGTGTTCCAGCACGGGATACAACACTTGTAAAAGTACAACATGAAAACTTACTAAATGACGAAATTAGTGAATTTAGTCATTTATCTGAAAAACTAAAACCAGATTTAGATGGTGAGGAAGTTAGAAACGATAAGGTAAGCACTTCTAATCAAGAACAGCAGTTAGAGTTACCACAGATCGTCAGGCGAACAATCAGGTTAGAACAGGACATTGATACCAAGCTAGATACGTTTTGCAATGTAAAGAAAATTACTAGAGATACTTTTCTAGAAGCTGCATTTATCGTCTGCTCAGAAAATGAGGAATTATTGCAAGAGGTGCTAAACCAAGCTAGAAAACGTTATCAACAGCGTAAACAAGCTGGTGAACAACGCAAATTTCAGACATTGGCTAAGAAAATCAACGTTAATGATTAAGCTAACCCTAATTTATCCGTGAGGGGTTAAGGTAATTGCACTAATATCTGGGATGTTGTAGGAAAAAGCAGTAATTCTCATAATGAGAATTGCTGGATATTTGCAACTTGGTGGATAATCAGGGCAAACGCATCTAAAGTATAAGAATCCTTTAATAGCAAGGGTTTTGGCGTTTTTTAATTTAGTCTATTTTTTCGTTAAGATCCTTATCCAGCAGGGGTTTCAGAAATGCCGTGCGTTCGCCCTGGGTGGATAATTACTCTTAGTTAAATTCTATTGCGAACGGTGAGTTATAAAGCTTTAAGCAACTGCACTGAATCTGTAGCCTCACGGCTGTTATTCACAAAAATATCAGCAATTAGTCGTAAAACTTCAGCTTGTTCTTCTGGAGGTGCTTCAGCAATCAGCGATCGCAGGCTAATTCCTGGCCTCTGACCAAATAACTCAGATAAATACCAGATCCTAGCTTCTACCGGAATAGCCAAAAGTAGCGCTATTAGTTTTGATGCTCCTAGATCCGCTTTCCCGCGACGAAAGCGGGATAACATTACTTCCGACACTTTAGCCTGTTCAGCAGTTTTCTTAGCTTCCAAATTGAAGCGATTCATCATCTCATCGAATAACTGCTGATAACTTTGTGTTTTTTCTGATACAAAACTTTGCATTGCTTTGCTAATTATACTTAACTTTAACCGTTATACTATTTGATGTTTGATTAAACAACAACGATGATGTATACCCTAATCTTACCAAACTCTTGCTAGGAGTGCTTTTTCCCAGACATATCTTAAATTTTAAATCTTCAGATTACTAGCATAGCCATCAAATAAATACCTTGTCACGATTGAATATAAAAATTCGTTGACTAAGTGTTGATGATGGACACCTAAAAAATTAGTCTCTATCCCAACGGATCGAGGTGAAATTTTGTCTTTTCATTTGTATTAACAAAATTGTGACACAACCAAATTCAAAAATTCAGGGACGTTTCTATCCACTTCAGCATGAAGAATGGCTGAAAGCCTGCCGTGGACTCACACCAGCACAGAGGGATGTCCTCTACTACATCCGAACCATTGACCCTTATAACCAAGGGATTGACATCAATGCTGCCGAGGTAGCTCGTCAGCTGTCAGCACCAGAGCGGATAGTCCATAGGCAAACTGTAAGCCGCGCTCTCAAAGAATTGGACGTAAAGGGATTCATTGATCTAGAGCTATTACAAGTCAGAACCAAGGTGAAGCCAAAGGGATTATGGTGCAATGACACACCCGAATTGATTGAAGACACCGATGGTGTAATGATGCACGCAAGGTGTGATGACGCACCAATGGTGTGTGAGGACACCCAAGGTGTGATGACGCACCCAAGGTGTAATGATGCACCGAGCGCGATCGCCACGCACCACGCTGGATCACCACGCACCACGATGGATCATGACGCACCATGCGCGATCCCCACGCACCACGCGGAAGCTGAAAGCCTTGTACAGAGAGAATTTCAGAACTCTAAGATTAATAATAATTATTTAGACTTTATAAAGACTCTCTCAGAAGACGAGCGAGCGAATTTTTGGAAATTTTGTGAGGAAAAAACCAAAAATCTTAGCCAGCCAGTGAATGACATTGAGGCTTGGTTAGCTCACAAGAACAAAGCCGGAAGAAATCGCTGGGAGGTTTATTACGAAAAATATCTGGCTTCAAAACAGGTACAAGCCAAAAAAACTGAAACAAAAAATGCTCGAGACGGATTCCGCCGGGAAATCGAGGAACGGCAGCGACAGGCTCAAAGAGCTTGGGAGGAGTCGCAAAGGCAAAATCTCGCTGAGAATACTGGCGGTGAGACGTGATTGATAAATTGCCACCTCAAAACATCGAAGCGGAAGAGGCGATTTTAGGCGGTATCATGCTTGACCCAGAAGCAATCGGGAGGGTGAGCGATCGCTTAATTCCCGAAGCCTTTTATATTAGCGCCCATAAAGATATCTATCAAGCCGTACAGCACCTTCATTGCTCTGGTAAACCCACTGATTTACTTACAGTTACAGCTTGGCTGACTGACCACGATTTGCTAGTCCGTATCGGCGGGAGAAATAAATTAGCAACTCTGGTAGACCGCACAGTGTCAGCTGTTAACATTGACGCTTTAGCCGAGTTGGTGATGGACAAATTCGTGCGTAGACAGTTAATCAAGGCTGGAAATGAAATTGTACATCTGGGTTACGACACAGAAACTGAGTTACCACAAATCCTTGACCAATCAGAACAGAAAGTTTTCCAATTATCTAATCAAACCCTATCTTCAAACACTGAACACAACAGCACGATTAACGTTGCTGCTTACGAGGATTTAAATTCAGGAAACCCCATTTACCCTACAGGACTTCATGAACTCGATAATTTGATGGTGGGATTTGAAAGCGGCACATTCACCATCGTTGCGGGTAGACCATCAATGGGAAAGTCCCAAATCGCCTTGTTTTTGGCTTTCCAAATGATACTGTTCCATGAGCTACCTGTGGTCATCTTCTCCTTAGAGATGACAAAGAAACAATTGGAGTACAGGCTGTGGAGTTTAATTAGTGTTAGCAACGCTTACAAGCATTTAGAGTTAACGCCACTAAAAAGCGATCGCATCCGTAGACATCGCTCAGGTAATAAACCCCTAGCAGACTGGGAATTTACAAGCATTGCCAAAATCGTCGGTATTGCTTCCGAACTGCCGCTTTATATGAATGACTCAAGGGGCATCACCGTTTCACAAATTGCGTCAGAATGCCGCCAAATTAAGGCCAAAGAGGAAAAACTGGGGTTAATTGTAGTTGATTACCTGCAAATGATGGCAGAGGATTCTGGAGGCAACCGCAGCTATGAACTAGGAGATGTGGCCAGGGGACTTTACAAAATGGCAGGGGAACTAGATGTACCTGTGCTAGCACTGTCGCAAATCTCTAGGGGAGTTGAGGGCAGACAGAATAAGCGCCCAATGATGAGTGACCTCAGCCAGTCAGGAATTTTAGAAATGGTGGCAGACAATATTATTCTCGCTTACCGCGATGAGTACTACAACCCAGACACTACAGATCAAGGAATATTAGAGCTAATCATGGCTAAAGCACGACACGGTGAAACAGGTACAGCAACGGTATTTTTTGACAAGTCCTATGGAATCATCCAGAATTTGCGCTCCGGAAATATCTGAGTCCTCAAACTCCACTCGATTCCATCCGCCTCCTGTATCGGAATTTTTACTGGGGGGTATTGATAATAGCCCTAGTAAAAACTCTGAACAAATAGAAATACCCCCCAGTAAAGATAACCCTAGTAAAAACTCTTCAGAAATAGGGATAACTCCAAGTATTGACAATCCTAGTAAAAAGCGCAGAAATTGGGGTGAGGGTAACGGCACTATTTATTGGCGCACCATTACTAGGGGTGGAAAGGACTATCCCCAGGCTTATTATCATTGGCAGGAAAAAGGGAGAAAGAAGACCAAGTACATTCCCAAGCAAATGCTTGGGGTTATTCAAGAAGCAGAGTTCAAGAAGTGCCCAATTAAAGAAATTTTGGGATTACTGGGTGTTGTGCCTAGCCCTAGTAAAAACATATTACTGGGGGATATCGAAAATAACCCTAGTAATGATGTCAAGCAGTCAGAAATACCCCTCAGTAAAAATAACCCTAGTAACGATGTCAAACAATCAGAGATAACCCTCAGTAAAGATAGCCCTAGTAAAACTAGACGGCACAAAGGATTAGGTAGTGGCTCCATTCAGTGGAAAACCATCACCCTTCACGGCAAAGATTATCCTCAAGCTTGGTATCACTATGAGTTTTGGAAAGATGGCGATCGCCTGGTTAAAAAGTGCAAGTATATTCCAAAACGACTATTAGAGAGAATAGAGAAGCTAGAAGCAGATAAAACCCCAGTTAAAGAGATTTTGTCAGTAGTGCGAGTAAAATTCTAGAAAAGCCGTGCAAATCGTAAATTCAGGACAAGTTTCAATACCTCTGCCAATTTACGAGGGTTTAACACCTGTAGAAACAGGATGAATACGTCCTAAAGAAGTAAGCTTGGCAAAAATCTAGGTTAATAAAATAAGCTTTTCCTTACCGACTGCTTTGTAACGTTTGTTGGGAATAACTTTTTCATAAGCAGCCCAAAAATCAGTATAACAAACAGAACATTGACGGGAGGCGGAGCGTTCCGGCTCCGCGATAGACTGCTGGCAGAGAATTCCATAATCCTTTAGCTCCATGTTCACTGCGTAGCTTGCCGCCGTAGGCATCGCCTATGTGAACACCAACTATTTCTTTAGTCTTTTTATCCAAAGCTAGCCAAATGAGCGTGCTTATTACCTTTATGACCTACAAATGACCAAGCTTTATGACATTCAATAGTTAATTTGCCTCTTGATTTTGCTGAAACCTTAACTTGCTGAAGAATATGAGCATATTTATTATTGATATATTTGAGTAACTAAATCTCCATTTTCAGTATATATTTACCACTACCAAATTTTCTTGCACTCAGGTGTTTAGCTTTCTCTATTTTCACTGTTCCTAACATCTTAATCGCAAATTACTAAATCCTTAATCATACCACAAAACACTTTTGCAATAGTTCTCTTAAAGCCTGGTTAAGAGAATGGGTAAAAAAACGACGCTACAAATTCAGCAAAATCATAAATGTATTTTGGAACTTGCATAAATGCCTAAAGAGCCTCTGATAAATCTTCATAAGGTCTTCCTTTACTCGCTCCCCAGCAAGTCGTGTACGTGATCGTTTTTAATGGGTACCAGTCCAAAAGGGACATGCTTGGCTAATAAGCATTGCGTCCCATTTTTTAGATATTATTAGTCCTGGTTCTATGTCTGACTAGGCTTTAAGCCAAAAGCAACAATGGAGATCACCTCTTTTGAAAGGCTGGTCATGAACTTTTGCTGTAAAAAATAGGTATTCATAATTTATGAATCGGCACAAGCCAAAACGGAATCGTGGCGTTGTACTTACTCCTGAAGGCTGGCAAAAACTTCAGCAGGCAAAACTTAAAGAGGAACTTCGAGAAAAATTTGGCTCTAAGTACACTCTAGAAGAAATAAGTGAACGCGCTGGATTAACTTCAAATACAGTCGCAAAAATACTTACTAACCAAGAAGGGGTTGATAAACGAACGCTAGTTTATTTATTCATGGCGTTTAACTTAGAGCTAAATCCCCAAGACTATTTTAAGTTAAATCCTGATTTGGCGAGACTTTCAGCTTTGGAGTCTCGAAAGCGCGTTGATTGGGGAGAGATGGTGGATGTATCTGTTTTCTATGGACGCATAAATGAACTTACTCTACTAGAGCAATGGCTAATCCAGGAACGCTGTCGAGTAGTAGCGCTGTTGGGAATGGGAGGAATTGGTAAAACCTCTCTGGCTGCTAAATTAGCGCAAAAGGTTCAAGGATGTTTTGAGTATGTTATCTGGCGATCGCTCTACAATGCTCCCTCACTTTTTGACCTGCTGGCAAATTTCATTCAATTTTTCTCTAACGAGCAGGTTTTAGAAACTGACTTACCAAAAAGTGTAGATGGGAGAATATCACAACTAATTGAATGTTTGCAACAACAGCGCTGTCTGATCGTATTAGATAATGTAGAGACTATTTTGCAACCAGGCGCTTGTGCTGGATGCTATCGAGAAGGCTATGAAGATTATGGCTTACTGATCAAACGATTGGGACAAGTTATGCATCAAAGTTCTTTAGTGCTGACTTCACGCGAAAAACCCAAAGACGTGGCGTCACAGGAAGGACAAGCACTAGCTGTTCGTTCATTACAAGTGAAAGGTCTGAATGAGGAAGAAGTAAAAAAAATTTTTCACCTGAAAGGTTTGCTTGGAGCAGAGTTACAAAATAAAACACTGATTGAGCTTTATTCTGGTAATCCATTGGCTTTGAAGATAGTTGCAACGACTATTCAAGATGTTTTCAATGGTGATATTTCTGAGTTTTTGAACCAAAAGACATCTGTTTTTGGTGATATTTGTGCTGTTTTAGAACAACAGTTTGAGCGTTTATCTAATTTAGAACGTGTGGTTATGTATTGGCTGGCAATTAATCGTGAGTCAATTTCACTCTGCAATTTGCAAGAAGATTTAACTTCATTAGTAATACCACACAAGTTACTAGAAGCTCTAGAATCTTTGATCAGGCGAAACCTCATCGACAAATTTCAGTCAACGTTAAGTGAAAAAACTGGTTTACTCTTCACGTTACACTCTGTAGTAATGGAGTATGTCACTAGCAAATTAATTCAGCAAACTTATGAAGAGATTGCAACTCAAGAAATTGTGCTTCTTAAATATTATGCTTTGAGTAAAGCTCAGTCCAAAGACTACACTAGAGAAACTCAAATACGCTTAATTATTAAGCCAGTTATTGATGAACTTTTTACTATTTTTAAAATTCCAAGAAGGCTAGAAAATCATTTAAATGAAATTTTAGTCAAGCTGCAAAGAGAATCTTCACTGGAACCTGGATATACAAGCGGAAATATTCTCAACTTGCTTCGTCAGTTAAAAACAGATTTAAGAGGATATGATTTTTCTAATCTAAGCGTTTGGCAAGTAGATATGCGGGGTGTAAGTTTACCTCAAGTCAACTTCCAAAATGCTAATTTATCTAAATCGGTTTTTACTAAAAATTTTAGCAAAATTTCTGCGGTAGCATTCAGCCCCAATGGAAAAATTTTAGCGGCGAGTGACGCAAATGGCAAAATTTGCTTGTGGCGAGACTTTGGTGAGGGCGAACAACTTTCGACCTGTCTAGGACATATTGATTGGGTTCGAGCGATCGCTTTCAGTCCGAATGGTAGCACTCTTTGCAGTGGAGGTACTGACCAGAATGTGAAATTGTGGGATGTCAACACAGGTGAATGCCTGAAAACTTTAACAGAACATCCTGAGCGGGTACGATCTGTTGCCTTCAGTCCTCAAGGTGAAATTCTAGCTTCTGGCAGCGATGACCGGGCAGTGCGTCTGTGGAATATTTCGGATAGCAAGTGTTACAAAATATTACAGGGACATACTGATTCAGTATTATCTGTAGTTTTTAGTCCTCAAGGTAAAATTTTCGCCAGTGCTAGTAGTGATAAAACCGTAAAGCTATGGAATTTCCGCACAGGAGAATGCCTCAAAACTTTGCAGGGACACACTAGTTCGGTTTCCTCAATTGCTTTCAATCCTGAAGGTAAGACCTTGGTTAGTGGTGGTGATGACCAAACTGTGAAACTCTGGAGTATCTTAGATGGGAAGTGCCTGAGAACTTTCCAGGGACATAGTGACAGGGTTAGGTCAGTCGCTTTTGCTCCTAGTGGTAATATTCTGGCTAGTGGCAGTGATGATCAAACT
The DNA here is from genome assembly GCF_014696655.1 of Nostoc sp. FACHB-888. Taxonomy (NCBI): domain Bacteria; kingdom Bacillati; phylum Cyanobacteriota; class Cyanophyceae; order Nostocales; family Nostocaceae; genus Nostoc; species Nostoc sp. FACHB-888. Next base: position 12,213 of record NZ_JACJQM010000121.1, read on the forward strand.
GTGAAGCTATGGAATTTCCGCACAGGAGAATGCGTTAAAACATTGCAGGGGCACACAAGTTTGGTCTGTTCTGTTGTTTTTAGTCCAGATGGTCAAACTTTGGTCAGTGGTAGTGATGACCAAACTGTGAGGTTTTGGGATGTTAGCACTGGTCAAGCCTTAAGAAACTTGCAGGGTTACAATAATGGGGTGTGGTCTGTTGCCTTTGCTCCTGGTGGCCAGACCATAATTAGCAGCAATAATGACCAAACCGTAAAGCTCTGGGATGTCGCGGATGGGAAGTGCTACAAAACTTTGCGGGGACACCCTAATCGAGTCCGAACAGTTGCCTTTAGTCCTCAAGGTAATATATTGGCAAGTGGCAGTTACGATCAACTTGTGAGGCTGTGGGATAGCAGCACCTGCCAATGTTGCAACATCTTACGGGGGCATACTGGCTGGGTAAAGTCAGTTGCTTTTGCTCCTGGAGGTAAGATTCTCGCCAGTGGCAGTGATGACAAAACTGTAAGGCTTTGGGACGTTAACACTGGTAAAGTTTTGAATATTTTGGAACATAGTCATGGGGTATGGTCGGTTGCTTTCAGTCCTGAAGGTAATATCCTGGCCAGTGGCAGTGATGATCAAACAGTAAAGCTCTGGGATATTCGCACAAGTGAATGTCTCAAAATTTTGTCGGGACATACAAGTTGGGTATTGTCCGTCGCTTTCAGTCCTGAAGGTAAGACCTTAGCCAGTAGCAGTAAAGATAAAACAGTGAAGCTTTGGGATGTTAGCACAGGTGAATGTCTCAAAATTTTGTTAGGACACACAAGCTGGGTATTGTCGGTTGCTTTTAATCCAGAAGGTAAACTTTTGGCTAGCGGTAGCGCAGATCAAACGGTAAAGTTGTGGGATGTCCAATCCGGTCAATGTATCAAAACTTTGCATGGTCATACTCACTGGATAAGGTCAGTTGCCTTCAGTCCAGATAGTAAAACCCTGGTAAGTGGCAGCGAAGATGAAACTGTTAAATTATGGGATGTTCTGACAGGTGAATGCCTAAAAACTTTAAGAAACGAAAAGCCTTACGAGGAAATGAACATTACTGGCGTTACAGGTTTAACCCAAGCAACTATTGTTTCTTTGAAAGTTTTGGGAGCAATTGAGAATTGACTTTCTCCCCCAGGGCAAACGCATCTAAATTACTCTTGATCACAACGAAGGTTAAAAACCAACGAAAAAATGAGGATTTCGCGTTTGATTAT
>NZ_JACJQM010000122.1:0-13445 GCF_014696655.1 Nostoc sp. FACHB-888
TCGCCTGTTTGTTCATCTCCGTACCCGATTGTATTCGAGCGTCCAGGTTGATTGCTCAACCTGTTCTCAATCCTTGTGAACACCTTCTTCGTGCGTCTGCACCACATAGAATGCAACTTTTGGCAAACATCCCCGTCTTTTCATCAGCAGAGCGAACGGAGCAGATGGTTGCCTTGCGTATTCAGTTAGGTTAGAAATCAATGACTGGTTTCCCACCTACTTATCAGCCACGGCTCTTAGTATCCTCGTCTTCACCATCAAGCGCGTTGCACACCCTAACGAAGGAGTTCACCCCATGAACATCAGCTTTTCGATTCCGTCTGCTCCCATACTTGTGTTTCTCTTTGTGGCGTACCTTGCTACCCTGCTGTACCTTACTGTCTATCAAGGCAGAAGGTTGAGTGTTTTTCGGTTGGCAATTTTAACTGCATTCGTGATCTACCTCCTTGCCGTTCTTTATCTTGTGTTGCTCCCACTTCAGATCCAGATTGGCAGGTATGCTCCACAAAATCCTGGGTTTATTAACGCAATACCGATCCTTACCGCTGATCTTCGCAGCTTCTTATCAAGTGTCATCCTGATGGTTCCGCTTGGTGTGTTTCTCCCGTTGCTCTTACCAACATCCTTGTCTGTCAAAACCATCGCGCGGCAAACGTTTAAACTCTCCCTAGCCATAGAACTCACGCAGTTCGTCACTAACGTTACCCTGGGAAATTGGCGCGTTCCCGATGTTAATGATCTTCTTGCAAATACACTAGGCGGGGTGCTAGGGTATCTGCTGTTCAAACAGATGTCACGTATTGCACTTATTGACCAGCTCTTCCATCGGGACGCACGCCCAACGCGCTGAACGAACGCCCGAGTCAAAGCATACCCGCAGCGCATACAGTGAGTACGAGTCTCTTCAGCAACTGCGGATGGCAGTCGAAGAACCCTGGTGCAGCAGACTGACCCAAGCCGCTTATGGTGTCGCAAAGGTTATCAGCAGCCTCTGACTACGACCGTTACACGAGAATCTTCTTCCATTTCTGTTATTCTGTCCATTTTCTTTTTCCAAATTTATGATCGCTTGATTAATGCCTTAACGAAGTTATAAGTATTTCAGCTTGCAACTTGTCCAACTTATCTTCCAAAACTTGTCCAAAATCTTGTTAAAGTCACAAAAAGAGAACTACCTTTATGTGTGCAGCTAGGAAAGAAGAACTGTTTAAATCTTCGTTCTTCACTTCCCCTGCAACGCCAGCCTTCCCTGCAATATCCTTCACTAAAAATACTAATTAGACAGTCTGGGGTTTGGACTAATTTGGATTCAACCAGCAATTAAGAGAACAGCAAGACAAAGTTACCCAACTTCCTGGAGAAACTGAGTCAAGTTGAATCATGAGAAAATCACCCGAAACTAAGCAGCAGTTGAGTCAGCTTTGTTAAGTGATTCTTCGGTTTTAGGTTTTTTAGATGCGTGTTTTTTGACAGTAGGATAACGCTTACGCGAAGGTGGCTGATGCCCTTGGGCACGGCCAGGTGATTTACCGCGAGTTTTCGGGGGTTGAGCAGGAGTGCCAATAGTGGCTAAAATTAGGGGAAAGGCTTGTGCTACACGTCCTGGAGACAGTTTATCCTGAGTCGATTGCCAGGGCAAGGGGAAATCAATACAGGCAAGTCTAGCCAGCCATAATTGCCAAGTTAACAATGGCATCAGGTCACTCCATCGCTCTGCTGCCTGCGTAGAGCCAAATTGAGGATGTGTCCAATATAATCTCTGCTTGGCTTTCTCGATACCAATGCAAAGCGTGCAAAGCGGCGAAGGTATTTTTGCCAGAGATCCTCTAATGGAGGCATTGTCTCAATACGGTTCGGTTAAGGTCACACACTATGTAAACTGATAATTGTCATCAGGGTGCAAACGGCAAAAATGCAACTCAAAGAATTCTCCTTATTTGTGCCGAATGTAGAATCAGGTACAGTGCTTAAAGCGTTAGAAACAGCGATTCCACCGTCAGCGATAGAAGAGGCGATAAGCCTACGGCATGGCTTCGCTTACCGCAGATACAGAAGCTACCGAAGAACGAAAACGAGCTTTGCCATCACACTTGGTAGTTTGTTTAATCATCGCGATGAGTTTGTGGTCAAGGGTTTCTTTTGAGTTCAGTACTAAAAAATCTGGTTGATGGTTTAAGCGAAGCTTGGGTAAAAGTAGGTTCGTATTGGCGAGTACCTTGTAAATCATCAATTACCGAGGCACGACAAAGAATAGGGTCTGGGGTGATAACTCGTCTGTTCCATCTAGTAGTGCGTCCTCTGGCAACAATTGAGACTCCGGAAGCTTTTCTTGGGGGATTACGAATAATGGCAGTAGATGGAACATTATTCGATGTACCAGATACGGAGGCAAACGCAAGGGTGTTTGGATATCCAGGTAGTCGTCCTGGAACTCAAGCATCTTTTCCCAAAGTCCGTTTAGTTCTACTGATTGAAGCCGGAACACATTTAATAGTTGATGCATTAATGTGTCCTTATCGTATTGGTGAGCGAGTAAGGGTAAAGAAGTTGCTTCGCTCTGTGAACCAAGGAATGTTACTAATGTGGGATAGAGGGCTACATTCCTATGCAATGGTACGAGCAACACTTGGCCAAAAATGCGATTACTTGGGACGAGTACCGAAAAATGTCAAATTCCAAGTCGATAGAGTCTTGTCAGATGGTTCTTACCTATCATGGATTGCCCCTGATGGTAAATCAAAGAAAAAAGGTGGAACAAAAATCATGGTGCGAGTCATTGAATACACCATAGATACCGAGGGAGAGCCGGAAATTTATCGTCTGATTACCAGTTACCAGTTTGAGTGATATTGCTTTGTTCCCAGCTTTATTATTAGCGATGGAATATCACAAACGTTGGGAAGTGGAAAATACTATTGATGAACTTAAAGTTCATCTGTTAGGTCGCAAAACACCTATTCGTTCCTTAAATCCCCGTGAAGTTGTTCAAGAAGTTTATGGTTGGCTTCTTGGTCATTGGGCTGTGCGTTCGCTTATGTTTCAAGTTGCCACTCATGCTCAAATCTCCCCTTTGCGACTAAGTTTTACCGGAACACTTAACGTTGTCCGCCGTGCTATTCCCAAATTTCAACGTCTTGAGCCAGAAGAAGTACCTTTTTTTTAACCTGGCTTGTGGCAGAAATTCTAGATGAACAGATACCAGAGCGTGAAGGTAGAAGTAACCCGCGAGTTGTTAAAAAAACTAGAGCTAAATTTCCTTCCAAGAAACCCATACATAAGGGACGAGGGGCTAAAATTGAAACACTCAAGTTCTCTGTATATAACACTGCTTAGACCTTAACCGAACCGTATTGACAGTAATCTTGGTTACGCCAAATAAATATTCTAAGGCATAACCTTTTTAATTAGCTCCAATCATGGACATAATCGGATAGCTTGGAAAATTTTTAGATGTTGGGTGCGATCGCCGCGTCTCCATGTTTGGCGGCTATTATTAGCATATAGGTGAATATTTAATTTCCTCAAAGCCTTATTTGATTAGGGTTCTGCTCAATTCCACTCTGATTCAGGCTCGTCAATATTTAGATGCGTTTGCCCTGATCTTGGTAAGGCTTTCTCAATCCAGAATCTAAAATCAAAAATTGTATAAGTGATCCCTTATGTCAACTTTATACTGAAAAATTTGACCGCGAGCGTGGTAAATTAATCGAGTTTTAAACAAAAATTATTACTTGATTAAAGACTTCGATTTAGAAAGTATTAAATTAAGAAAAGGTTATCAAATAATAAACGTTAGGTTTTTATTGAGTTGATACTGAAAAAATTGGTAATTACTTGTTAATACACCTTAACAAACAAATTTTAAAAAGGTGTTGCCAAGGCAGAAAAAGTAATGTATTGTTTTAAAGTCTGATTCACAAAGTAAATAGACAAAATTAAAAATTTAAGTAACAAATTAAAATTAGGTGTACAAGGCAAATACATCTAAATTATTTTTGATTATAACCAGGGTTAGGAGGATGTTTGAAAAGTGGTTTGCCGTGATTTTAGGCGCTTATTGCTCCCCCTAATTAATTCCGATTAAAAAAGGCAGAACCGGAATCAAAGTCCCCCAATGTATCGGAAGATTTAGAGCAATTTAAAACATTTCACTACCGAGAAGAACACTTTTCAAACATCCTCTAAGAATCAACGCTCATAATTAATAAGCATTTATCGTTTGGTTAAGTTTCCAAAACTCAACGTGATGCCTACCACGAACTACGTCTACGCCTTAATACTTATCAATGAGTAAAGCTTATTGAAATTGTTTTTCGCTGTATTGAAAACAAGACTACTCTTATTGCAAGATACAAATGCCCTGCGAAGTGCATCCTTAGTATTTAAAGGTTTTTTTAAATGAAAGTAGAAGAGCCATTAATCATTTTAGATGCGGTTTTCCCGCAACAGAGTTTGAGCGATATTCAAGAGTTGGTGTTACAGCAAGTGTGGCTAGGACAGACCTATGAAGAAATAGCCGAAGCCAGTGGTTATGACACCGACTACATTAAACACGTTGGTTCCGGCTTATGGCGATCGCTTTCGCAAAAAATTGGCGAGAAAGTGAGTAAAAGTAATTGCCGCTCGGTTCTTCAACGACATCTCCACAGGGTGAGTGAGAGAAAATCTCAACACCAGCAAAGTACTGCTCAAATAGCTGAATCATCGGTCAAATCTGAGGTAGTAACTTGTCAAAGTGTGACATCGATCCAACATATAGACTGGGGAGATGCCATAGATGTAGAGCGTTTCTACGGTCGCACCTTAGAACTAGCGACACTAGAGCAATGGATTACAAAAGAACATTGTCGCTTGGTCATGCTATTAGGGATGGGAGGAATTGGCAAAACATCCTTAGCAGTAAAGTTGGCACAACAAATTCAGGGAGAATTTGAATACCTCATCTGGCGAAGTCTTCGCAATGCTCCACCCATCGAAGAACTGATAGCAGATTGGCTGAAATTTTTCTCCAATCAGCAACAGACAAACTTACCACAAACTTTAGATGGTCAAATCTTGCAGTTGATAGAGTATTTGCGGGCTTCACGTTGCTTGCTCATCCTTGACAATGGCGAGTCGATAATGCAAAGTGGCGAGTTGACAGGAGATTATCGAGACGGATACGAGGGCTATGGTCAACTGTTAAGATGCATCGGAGAGACACCCCATAAAAGCACATTATTACTAACTTCAAGAGAAAAGCCAAAAAGTTTAGCCGCCAAAGAAGGAGAAAAACTACCAATACGCTCGTTACCACTGTCGGGGTTAAATTTAGCAGAAATTCAAAATATATTTCAACTTAAAGGCACATATATTGGGTCACAAGCGGAATGGGAATCGATTGTTGCACATTATGCAGGGAATCCACTTGCTTTAAAAATGGTGGCAGTAACAATCCAAGACTGCTTTGCAGGTGAGTTGGCAGAATTTGTGGAATACAGCCAACAAGGAACGTTAATTTTTGATGATATTTGTGACCTGCTAGAACGGCAATTTAATCGGTTAACAGACATAGAAAAAACAGCAATGTATTGGCTGGCAATTAATCGTGAGCCAGTAACGTTGCCACAATTGCAAGAAGATATTTTAGAAAAAAAAGACAAAAGCAAGATATTAGAGACGTTATCTTCGTTACAAAGGCGATCTCTGATAGAGAAAACTCGCTCTAGCTTGACACAACAACCAGTAGTTATGGAGTATGTAACCGAACAGTTGATAGCACAAATGTGTCAAGAAATTGAGACGGCAGAAGTAGAACTACTGTGTCAGTGTGCTTTAATTAAAGCTCAAGCAAAAGATTACGTTCGAGACAGTCAAATTCGAGTCATTCTTCAACCAATTGTTGAGAAATTAAGCTTGAGCTTGAAGAGCAAGCAAAACATTGAAAAAAAATGCCAACAGATTCTTGTAAAGCTTCATTCTACTATCACTGCTAGTCCAATAAAGTCCTCTATCTCTACAGGTTATGCCGCTGGAAATTTAATTAACCTGCTACAACAACTGCAAGTTAATCTTTCAGGTTATGACTTTTCCTACTTGCCGATTTGGCAAGCGCATCTGCAAGGAGTGAACTTGCAAAAGGTTAGCTTTGCCTATGCTGACTTGGCTAAATCTGTATTTTCCGAAACCATGAGCAGCATTCCGTCCCTTGCCTTTAGCCCGAATGGCGAATTTTTAGCTACAGGTAGTACCGGAGGTGAGATTGACTTATGGCAAGCTACAAATGGCAGACATATCGCTAGTTTTAAACATACCAATTGGATATGGTCAGTTGTTTTTAGTCCAAAAGGAGACATACTAGCTAGCGGTAGCACTGACGGCGTTATTAAATTGTGGGATATTTCTATAGGTCAGTGTTTGAAAACTTTACAGGAGCATACCAACTGGGTTACCTCAGTTGCTTTTAATCCAGATGGTCAAATTATAGCTAGCGGTAGTAGTGATGGTACTATAAAGTTATGGGATATTTCCACAGGTCAATGTCTCCATACCTTGCAAGGGAATAATAGTTGGATATTAGCTGTTGCTTTTCATCCAGATGGTCAAATTATAGCTAGCGGTAGTAGTGATGGTACTGTAAAGTTGTGGGACATAAGCACGGGTCATTGTTGCCAAACCTTACTAGGACACTCCAATCAAGTTTGGTCTGTTGCTTTTAGCCCAGATAGTACTATATTGGCAAGTGGGAGTTATGACAACACTGTCAAACTCTGGGATGTTCACACGGGTCAATGTTTTAAAACTCTGCTAAACCAAACCGATTACGTCTGGTCTGTTGCTTTCAGCCCGGATGGTCAAACTTTAGCTGTGAGTAGCGAAGACCAGACAGTGAGACTGTGGGATATTCAAATAGGAGAGTGCCTTAAAACTTTCACAGGACACACTAGTCCAATATGGTCTGTTTCTTTTCACCCAGAAGGTAAAATTCTAGCAAGTGGTGGTGAAGACAAAAGGGTTAAATTATGGGATGCCCAAACTGGTCAATGCCTTAAGACATTACAAGGGGAAACAAACCAAGTGTGGTCTGTGGCTTTTAGCCTAGATGGTCAAACCCTAGTAAGTGGCGGTGAAGACAAAACAGTTAGGCTTTGGGATGTCCAAACTGGTCAATGCATAAGAACATTTAAAGGGCATGATTGTCAAATCATGCAAGTTGCTTTTAGCCCTAAAAACCAAACCATTGCTAGTGCAAGTTATGACCAGACTGTCAGATTATGGGATGTTAGGACAGGATTATGCTCTAAAATTTTGCAGGATCATACAGGTAAAGTAGTGTGCGTTGCTTTTAGCCCAGACGGGCAGATCCTTGCAAGTGGTAGTTTCGACTACACAGTGAAACTATGGGATGCCAGTACAGGTCGATGCCTCAAAACTTTGCAGGGGCATAGTAACTGGGTATTTCAAATTGCTTTTAGTCCAGATGGACAAATTTTAGCTAGCAGCAGTGGTGATAGTACTATAAAGTTGTGGAATGTAAACACGGGTCAGTGTTTGAAAACCTTGGAAGGACATTTAGCTCAGGTATGGTCAATTGCTTTTAGCCCAGACGGTCAAACTCTTGCCAGTGGTAGCGAAGATAAGACTGTAAAGTTATGGGATGTGAGCAAAATCTGCTTGCAACCCCGATATCAAGACTTGCAGAGTTTAGAACATATTTCTGTACCATGTCTAACAACCTTACAGGAGCATACAGCTCGAGTTTGGTCTGTTGCTTTTAGTCCTGATGGTTGCAGTTTAGCAACTTGCTGTCTTGGGAAAACGCTGAAGTTGTGGGATGTAGGCCTCGGCCATAGTTATAAACTTCTTTGGAATCACATTAGTCAGAATAAACTCAAATCTGTTGCTTTTAGTCCGACCAATCGCACTTTAGCTAACGGTAGTTTTGATGATTGCACAATAAAGCTACACGATGTTGAAACGGGAGAGTGTTTGAAAAGTTTTACAGCTGACAGACTTTACGAAGGAATGAACATTATTGGGGTCACTGGCTTAACAGATGCTCAAAAGGCTACTTTAAAAAGTTTAGGAGCGGTGGAAGACTTTTGTATTTGACTAAAGCCGCCGACCCGTAGTCACAAAAACTCCTACTCCACCCCAGGCGTGAGGATTATCTAGCACTGAATAAATATCTTTAAGTTCTTGAATAGCGATTTCCCTTTGCTCTAAGGGTATCATCTCGTGCTTAAATCCCATAGTGATATCCAGGAAAGCTTTCATCTTGATGTCGTAAGTCGTAAAAACATGGACAGACGTTTGTACATCAGTAAATCCAGCAGTTTGTAAGTAAGTGCTTAACTTCCGACCAACATGGCGATCGCCACCTTTGTTTTGTTGACCTCTAGCTGCTTTTTGATTTAAAGATGAGAAAGAAGCTGGTTCAGGATAGAGTGCAAGCCAAGCATCATCAATATCAACTATACAAAGAATACCGCCTGGTTTTAAAACTTGATAGATATTCTGAAGTGCTTTGTTCGGCTCGGACAAATGCTGAAATATAAAACGAGCGTAAGCAAAGTCAAAAGTTTGTTCGACAAAGTTAGTTTGATAAATGTCGCCTTGACGAAAAAACACATTCTCTACTCTCTGTGTATTTTGATAGTAACGTGCTATGTCAAGTAACGTTTCACTTAGATCAAGACCCGTCACTTTGCCAGAAGCAATAAATTTTGCCAATTCACAGCTAATAATTCCCGGTCCACAAGCTAAATCTAAAACATTCATACTAGCAGTTAATCCTGCTTGAGACCAAATTATTTTTTCATGGTCTATGATAGCAGTAGCTTGTTGTTTCAGTCGCTCTAATTCTCTTTCTTTTTCAAAAAAGTTATCCAACAAGTAAGAATTATTTTTTTTAATCATTGTAAGGACTTAGGTGGAATCTAGTTGACAAAGGAGACAGGAGTGCGAGAAAGAGCATCACTGTCATGAGCCAAAAACCTATAAAAGCCAAAACAGAAGAAGAACTAAAGCAATTGTCAAAGGAACAGTTGGTAGAAATTATTACAGCGCTTCCGGCTATTATGCAATATAGTTTTCTCCTTGCCCCTCTCCTATCATCGCTTTCAGCTTTTAGGATATACCTTATAGCTGCCGGAAGTGCTGTAAGGCGTTGCGAGAGGAAGTAGCACGGCTCAAACAAAGTTTAAAAATTGAGAGTAAAACTTCATCGAACGAGTAGAAAAAGCGATTGAACCGAGCGTTACTGAGCTAAGGGGTTGGATAAAACAGACACAACCATCCATGTGGATGACGCGATCGCTATCCTATTGAAATACCATATCTAAACTCCAGATCAAAAAAACAACGCTTTTGAACCGTAAAATGAGTGTTTGAATCATATCTTGATATGAAAGTTGATAAAATGATATTTTTACATAGTCATTTTGTATGAGTTTTGTCCGAAACAGTTTTGAAAACTCATTCTTCAGATATGGTTCAAAAATTAAACACTGTCTCATAATTTGATGCAGAGATTTACTTTACTATTGGCTGTGCTGCAAGAAAATTGCGTTAACTCTCTCTTAATTTATGGTTCAAAATTTTTCTCAAATTATGATTCAAAGCATAATTATCAATTTACACATGAGCTTTCTCTAAAGCTAAGGCAAGCATGGTGCTCAATTCAAAAGCGCGATCAATTCGATAAGGACAATATAGTTCTTTGCCTATCCATAATGTATCTTCACTCCACTTAAAGGGACGATAATTACACAAAAGCCACTGATAACCCCGCCATAAAGCATTTAGTCCTGTGTTTTCTAAAAAATTATGAGAGCGGAGTACGTAAAGTGTTAAAACAGCATAGGATGTCTCTGTAGTTGTAGATTTACTGCCTGTTCCCCACCCACCATCAATATGCTGGTGAGTCAGCAAAGCTTCATAGGTAGATTTCAGTGGTTCGTGGCAACCAGATTGTAAAAGCGCAAGCGCTACCTGTAAGGTTGTGTACAGCCAAGAACTTTGCCACTTGTCACTAGCCCAATACCCATATGGATGTTGGCGCTCAATTAATGATGTCAGTAGTTTAGTTGTTTGCTCCCCAGCACTTGCTAAGGCTCGAACAGCCCGAGCCGTAACAGAAATACTAGAATGAAGTTCACCAAAATAAGCTACGAACTGTTTATCATTCTCAAACTGTCTTAAGACTGTAAGATCGACTTTATTGCCAACAGCATAAAGCACAGAAACAGCAGCAGCAGTATTGTCACCATCAGGCACAAAGAATGAACTCATACCAATTCCTTTAGGAACTACTGCACTAGCTAGATCACGAACATGTAGATCCACTAAGTCTTGAAGCGCTGGATGATCTAATAGTCCACTAATCAAGAGGCTTTCCAACGAAAAAATTTGTTCATATCGGTCAATCGACCATACAGTTGGTACAACCCCTGGGATATTTAAATCAGTTGCTGCTGCTGCCTGAGCTAAGTATCGTTCTGCGGTTATCCGAGCATCTACTAAGTCTCGGTAATTAGCTGCTGCATATAACCAGGCTGCTGTGGCAGCTGGGCTGTGACCAATGCCTCCTGCTCTATCAATCAGGGAGGGATCGGGAGACATTCCCCAGGCCTCCCAAGAGTGAGAGGTTGTATTATCTGCTTGAGGCTTTAACTGAGCAATCTGCTGACGCCGCTTATTTCCTAGTGTTATAAGTGCTGTATAAGGCTGTTGCGGTAGCTCTAGCCCTACTGCATCTGCTTCTTTAAGCAGGCAAGGCAAGATTAACTCTGAAGCAACTGGTAGATCATCGAGATACAAATCTCTCCATTGGTCTGCTTGCTGCCAAAGAAAATTTAGACCTGCCTGGAAAGCTTCACTGGCTCCTTTAAACTTCTTATACGAGTGCAGCGTTAATACTGACGCAAGTGTGGGAACGTCGCGGTGAAGTGGTACAACAAGATTACCCCATCCACCATCGGCTTGTTGCTGCTTTAGAAGCCACTCTATTGCTGCCTCAACGCCATCATCTGGTGGATAAAAACGTAATAACTGGGCAGTATCATAGATGGATGGACTAATTAAACCACCATCTTTACCAAGGTTTGCTAGCAGGGAGCGAAGATCGCTTATAAGCAAATCTACGATAGAATTTGCAGAACGTGGCGCGACGTAAGGATTAGTGTTTAATTCTGTGTGAGCAGTTTTACTAAAATCGGCAACTTTATTTAGCGTCATAGTAAATAAAATTTCTTAATTGACTGAAAAATTTTGAGAGCGCAGGTTACTATCTTTAGGGTTAAAGACAGTGCTAAGGTTTGCAAAAGTAAGAGAGAAAGAAAGCAAAAAAATTTTTTTGAATCTACTAGACTGTTTGAGCACACCCGTTTACTTCAAAAAACTTTAGAGTATGTAAACTTAGTTTTCAAGGTTCTGGGCGTACTTGAAAAATTGAAAAATGAGATATTCGGGTTCTTACTAGCGAATCATTAAATAGCAAAGCATCTGACATAATATGGCTAGTTTTTTCTTTTGTTGTGTAGTCACCGTTATTATTAATACGATTTATAAGTTTTTTCGGACACTCTTTGTAAATATCAGCTAGTGTCTCAAACCATCTTGAATGATTAATGTAGATAGCACCATCTGGTCCCCAAGCTGCTTCTAAAACCATGTTTTTTTTCAGTGCTTTCTTTTGAATACCCAATATATCGTAAATATTAATTTCAGTTCCTTCTTTAGTATGGCTTTTGCCATTGCCACAGTAATCAGCGCGTGCCATACGCGTACACGCCTGATGAAAGTCTCGCAGCGACCTTCCTTGGATTGTCTTCCACGGCTTGTAGCCCCAGCGAACACATTTAGCTAAAACTCCGCTTGTACATGCAAATGTAATTAGCTTACTTGATTCAACATGTGCTCCTGTTGCATTCCAATAACCTGTTAACGGAATTGCTTTAGCATCATTATTAGTATCAGGTTTACATAAGTTCTTCCACTGAGAGTCCGATTTATCCCAATAAAAAATTGTATAGAGATACGTTTCTCGTTCCAAATCTTTTAGGTCTAGTTCAACATCTCTAATTTGAAACCTTAATTCTTTTCCTTGCTCGTTAACGCCTGATATTTGAGTTCCTTTTAAAGCTTTACCTTTACTAATTGTATTACTTATTATGTTTTTTTGCTCTGTTAATCTGAAATCTATAGGCTTAGTCCATCTTTGAAAATATTCTTTTTTAAAAATATATGTTACTAGTAAAATAATAATAAAACAGGGTAAAGTCAAGTTTTTGTATCTCATATTCCAAGTTTGTGTCCACAGTATATGTTTAGTCTTTGATATCTTTTTTGAAAAAAAAGATGGAGGATAACAGATAGAATGAACGAATTTTAACGGGACAGGAGCTATGTGTAGTTATATGAACGGCAGACCTAAGATGCCTGCCATTCCATAACTGTTTTAATTATTAATCGTGACTTTTTTGAGATTACTGCCCTGCTACTACAAGTTGCCCGCCTTCTACTACGATTTCTTGTAGTACTGTGCTTCTAAGACTAGTGTCCCCTAAAGATAAACTGTTAAAACTTTGACCATTTAGGCTTAGTCCATTAAGACTTAAGCCATTAAGATCTGAGCCGTTTAGACTTAACCCGTTAAGGCTTAAACCATTAAGATTCGAGCCATTAAGACTTAAGCCATTAAACAAAACATCAGCTTTAGCTGCTCCAGAGAAAGCCACAACACCTAATGTAGTGGTAACTGCAATCCTTAAGAAACTTTTTTTCATACTTAATTCTCCAAATTTAAGAGCCTAGAAGTGCTCAAAATGTTATTGATTGCTTCAACAACATTTGTAATAAGTATGACTTGATGCATTAGCTTTGACAGTGTTATATGGTGATAAAAAGTGGTATATTTTCTGAATCGAGCAGAGTAAACTTGAAGAAGGCAGCTATACTGGAGGCAGAAGTTTTGCACATACCCCCAGTATTGAATAATACTAATAAAAGCTGAAAGCAATGAAAAATAAGCATACAACCTGGAATGCTATTGAGCAGTGTGTGTAAGGTTCAGGCGATCGCTTTCCCTTGCAGGTGCTATGGAACGGATACCCAAAAGCGAATCTGTTTAACTGACTTTTGCAAGAGGTCTAGCGTATGCTGTTTCTTTTTCCCACTGTAAAACTTTTTTTGTTTTTTTTAGGGCGTTCAATCGGACTTTCTGTAACATCAACCACTACGACCTCTAACTGATGATTAGAAGTAGCGAGTTTTTTCTTACCTGGAAGCGTAAAAGCCCTCGATTTAGTCAGTGTATCTTCTATTTTTCGGATAATTCGGTAAGCCGTAGACTCGTTTACCCCCCAGGGCAAACGCATCTAAATTACTCTTGATCACAACGAAGGTTAAAAACCAACGAAAAAATGAGGATTTCGCGTTTGATTATTTTTTAAGCCCCAAACAAT
>NZ_JACJQM010000123.1:0-13342 GCF_014696655.1 Nostoc sp. FACHB-888
CCGTCCTGCTAGAAACGAACCACGAGTCCGTAAACGCCGCCCGAAAGCTTATCCCTTAATGACCAAACCCCGGCATGAATTAAGAAAGCAGTTGCAAACTGTTTAATACACAAGCGTTTCGGCTTTTCTTAGTGCCATTCACTACTGAACACTTGACCATTCTCGAACTACTTGGTGGTGTCAAGAGTTACGACTATCTTCCTCCAGGCTGGAAGAACGTTGAGGTTATTACAGATATTGCAATTGTCACTCCAGACAAGCCTACAAGTGAAAGCGGTCTCCCCTAAGAGCTGTTTTCTTTTTTAACTATCAAATTTTACCCGGAACGTTAAATTCTATGTTCGATGAACCGTTAGCAATTAATATCAGTGAAGAAAACTGTCCAGTTATTGCTGTGATCTCTCATGTAGTAAGACCAGGGCGTGAGCAAGGTTACGAAGCATGGTTTCATGGCATTGCCGCAGATGCACGAAAATTCAAGGGACATCTGGGTGTCAGCACTATTCGACCCCAGGATCACGCTCATCCTGAGTACGTGGTCATTCTCAAGTTCGATTGCTACGACAATCTCAAGATCTGGCTAGAATCAGATATTCGGCGGGAATGGATTGAGCGATTGCAACCCTTGATTGAAAAGCCAGAAGATATTCAAACCCTGACCGGATTGGAAACCTGGTTTACTCTCTCAAACAAACCTATGATGTCTCCACCACCCCGTTACAAAATGGCGTTAGAACCTGTCAAGAAACAGCTTTTACAGTTTGCTGCCTAAAAAGCTTACTGAGAAAGCATTTCTAACTAAAAAGAAGGAAGGTTGTTTCGTGACAAGCTCTTAGAAATACGATCACGCAAAGTCAGGGTGATAGTAAATTTGTATTATAAGCTGGAACGCCTATTAAATTGTTCAGCTTTTTTCTAACTCGATTTAAAATGGGTGAACTGGGATTAATTATATGAGATTTTTATGAGATTTCAAAGCGAGCGCTAAGGTTTTATATGAAGTTACAAGCCATTAAATGAGATTTTATATGAAATTTTTATGAAACTAATTAGCTTGGTAATGGTAATATCAAAGAAAGAAATAAACAAATTAATTAATATCTTCCATATCTAAGATACCAATTATATCTGAAGATATACTTATAAAAAGTTAACATTATAAAGTTTTATTTATAAAAATACTTAGAGATATAATAAAAATTATCCAATAATATACAAATTGCAAATAGTGTTATGAAGTGATAAAAGTTGCATTATTAAAGATACGGAAAACTACTTTTTTAATCTATAACTTTACTGCGGTTAAAAAATATGATTACAACGAAGGGAGGCACATAAATTTTCATGTAATAATCTGGACAAACTTAAGCTAAGTATATCAAACAATATCAAGATAAAAATTATCGATAGAATTAACGCGATGTGCAACTTTCTCTAAATTATTGTGGAATGTTCAAACTTCTTTTTATCCCACAATAAACTAAGGTTTAACAAGATTAAGTTGCACACTGCATTAATTAAAAAAAATACATAAGAACCAGCAAAAGTATTACTTGAGAGTGATTTATATAGGAAGCTTATCCTATATAAATCCTAGCCTTTTTTATAATTACATAAATTCTTTTGCAGAACAGCAGAGAGGATAAGTGCATGGATTCTACAGAACTCGAACTTTTAGTTGAAATTATTAATCGCAAGCTACTTGAAAAGCAAATTCGCCCTCTCAGTTACACAGAAATTCTGATTATGCAAGGTATTTGGCACTATCAAACGTATCACCAAATTGCTCAAGAGAAGGGCTATAGTGCTGGCTACTTTACTAACGTCGTTGCTCCACAATTGTGCCAACGACTCACCGAACTCGTCGGTAGTCGTGTTACCAAAAAAAATTGCCGGGTGTTACTGGAGTCTTATCTTGATGCTACCTGTACGGCTTTAAAAACAACAATGTTAAAGCAACATTCTGTGGACTCATTCCCTGATACCGACCAAAAACCGTCACCTAGCTACCCCAGTGGTCCAGTTCCGCTTGGTTCCTCTTTTTACATTGAAAATTCTACCCTTTCTACACGAGTTTATGAAGAAATTTCTAAACCAGGAGCCTTAGTACGGATAAAAGCTCCCAAGGAAATGGGTAAGACTTCAATGTTGTTGAGGATTTTGAACTACGCTGAATCCCAAGGCTACCGCACTGTAAGTCTCAATTTGGAACAGATTGACAGTTCAATTTTGAATGAATTGAATCTATTTTTGCGCTGGCTATGTGCTAATGTCAGCCGCCAACTACAAATTGAACCAAGATTAGACGACTATTGGGATGAAGATATCGGCAGCAAAGTCAGCTGTTCTTTATATTTCCGAAAGCATTTACTAGAGCAAATCAACTCTCCTGTAGTCTTGGTTTTAGACGAAGTGAACCAGATTTTTGAACATCCACAAGTGGCAAAAGATTTTCTACCGATGTTGCGTTCGTGGTATGAAGAAGCCAAAAGACTGCTCATCTGGCAGAAGCTGCGCCTGATTGTCATACACTCCACTGAAATTTATGTTCCTCTAGAACTTAACCAGTCACCTTTCAATGTTGGTTTACCGATTCAGTTGGGTGATTTCTGCTTGGAGCAGGTGCAGCAGTTAGCCCAAAGTTATGGACTTGACTGGAGTAATGGAGAAGAAAGCCAACAATTAATGACTATGGTTGGGGGACATCCAGCGCTGATACACATGGCAATCTATTATTTAAGTTTTGAGGAGATGAATTTGGCGGAACTATTGAAAACCGCTCCTACATCTAGTGGAATTTATTCTCATCACTTACAACGTCATTGGGTAACTTTGCAACAACAGTTGGAATTGCTCATAGCTGTTAATGCAGTAATGAGTTCTACTGAACCTGTGCAATTAGAACCAATTGTAGCTTACAAGTTAAGTAGCATGGGCCTGATTAAATTAGATGGTAATAAAGCTACACCCTTTTGCCAGTTGTATCGGCAGTATTTCAATAATCAGCAATTAAAAATAGATGAGAACAATAATTGATTAATATTAATTAGATATTATATTAATCATATTATTAAACCTGTGAGCATATTAGCAATTTTTGAAATTAAAGACAATAAAATCATTAAAAGGCGAAATTTATGGAAGCTAACTCAACAACAAATCCTGCAAAAGTTAACATTAAAAATTTTAAACTCTCTCCTGAACCAAACAATGATGGTTGGGATGCGGAAATAATAGAGGGAACTTGGCCAAATAATTTATCCGGCTATGTCTTTATGGTTGCCCCTTTCCACCGAAAGAAAGACCGCCATTTATTTGCTGGTGAAGGTGTAATCATTAAATGGAATCTCAAAGCTCAAAATGACAAAATAAAAATCTACGCCAATAGATTGAGAACTTGGGATAGTTTTTGGAATGGCAAACTACCGCTATATAATCTGTCAAAAGCTTTTTTCCCGGCAGTTATAACTCCTTTAGGGATATCAGAAATTGCCAACACAGCCGTTGTTAACATGAATGGCAGGCTGCTTTTAACAGCAGATGCAGGACGTTACTGGGAAGTAAATCCAGATACCCTTGAAACGATAACACCCATAGGACATTTTGACGAACATATCATTTCTGTTCCCCTAGCATTCTTTCCTTTGGTAGCAAATACAGCCCACCCCTTATATGACCCTAAAATTGATAGACTTATTAGCTGTGAATTAAAGTCTAAGCTTCGTCCAGGCAATTTATTTACTGACATGGTGAGTGATGTCTATATCACTTATTGGGATGGCAAGGGAGATTTAGAACATTGCAAAGTTGAGGGAACAGTTCTTGATGGTACTCCCCACACAGTTATAGTGACAGAAAAATATATTATGTTTCCAGATATGCCCTTCCAAATGGGAGTATCCCTGCTGTTGGGGCTAAAAATTCCTCCTCTCAAGCCGTATAAAAAAACACAGCTTTACATTGTTAACCGTGAAGAGATTGAAGAAAAACATCAAGAGAGTGTCACCTCACGCCTAATAACTTTTGATGGTGATAGTTACCACTTCTTATGGAACTACTATCATATGGACGACAAAATTCATTGCGTCGCCATACAACAAGCAACAATTAGCCTAACAGATGCACTCGAAGAGGATGATGTTAAACACTTTAGTGGCGAATCCTACAGTCAAGATTGGTGGGGTATACCTTGGATGTTTGCATTTGATCCTGGGGTACTACGCAAAGTAGTAATCAAAGATGCTTATTGTCAAAGCCAAGAAGCCTTTATCCATCCGGGATGGTTTTCCACAACACTTTACACAGCCGATCCCAAAGAGTTTTTAGCTAAAGAAGGATATTCCACTATCTATCAAGTTTATACTGGGTATCAGCGCGATTTTATTTGCCGTCGGCAATACCTTGGATTTCGTGATTGCCCGAATCGTATTCTCAATGACGAACAATTACCCCCACATGATCTTCCCTCAGTTTTAGCTAAAGTTCCCTTAGATAAAAACTGGGAAGAACTTACTCAACAAATAAAAAAAGAACAAGAACAAAATCCTGATACTCATGTGTCTCATTTAGGTAAAAAATTACTTGATTTTTATGTATTTCCTGACGGGTATATTGTCAATAGTATCCAATTTATCCCTCAAGCTCAGGGATATATTTTAACCACTATTTTGACACCTACAGATTACCTGGAAGCATGGTTATTTGCTACTAACGATCTCAGTCAAGGCCCTATTACTAAAATTTGTTTACCAAAAAAAGTTCATTTTGGTTTTAGCTTACATTCAGAGTATTTTGAGCGGATTTCCCATGTTAAACCTAGCTATAAAATATCTAGGTTAGTATCTGATTTACGCAGCATAACGAAAGTTCCTTATGAATTCTTTTTCGACCCATTGGATAACATTCGCAGAAGAAATACTGGTAATTTAAAGTACTCAAAGTATGATGTAAGATGAGCGATCGCTTACCTTACATCATACACTTCATGTTGTATTGACCATTTTATGTTGAGATATTTTCGTTAGTTTATTATGATTAGTCTAAGTGGATACCAAATCATTAACCAAATCTACGAAAGCAATAATTCAAAAGTTTATCGAGCTATTCAAGAGTCAGACAATAAGCCAGTTATCCTCAAAGTACTAAAGGAAGACTATCCCACTAGCCAAGAACTTGCTCGTTATAAGCAGGAATATGAACTTACCCGCAATCTTAATTTTGAAGGAGCGATAAAAGTTTATGGTTTAGACTCTTATCAGAGAACGCTGGTTCTAATCATAGAAGATTTTGCTGGGATATCTTTAGACAGATGGTTTCAAGAAAAACCTCTTGCATTTGAGATTTTTTTTCCTGTTGCCATTGAGATAGTTAAAAGTTTAGGCAATATTCATGCAGCCCATTTAATTCACAAAGATATTAATCCAGCTAATATCGTCTTCAATCCCACCACTAAACAACTCAAAATCATCGATTTTGGTATTGCTACCGTACTCAAACAAGAAGATCCCTGCCTCAAAAATCCTTATATTATTGAAGGCACTTTAGCCTATATCTCCCCAGAACAAACCAGGCGAATGAACCGCCCTTTAGACTACCGTACCGATTTCTATTCTCTCGGTGTTACTTTCTATCAGCTGCTGACAGGACAATTACCCTTCGAGAGAACTGATGTCTTGGAATTAATTCACTGTCATCTAGCTATACAACCCGTACCTCCTCATATACTTAGCCCTAAAATTCCTTTGGTGGTTTCTAATTTAGTGATGAAGCTGATGGGCAAAACGGCTGAAGAACGATACCAGAGTACTTACGGTATTAAAGCTGATTTAGAAGAATGCCTCAGACAACTTGAATCTACAGGCAAAATAGTAGACTTTCCCCTTGCTACTCAAGATATTACCGGACAGATCCAAATTCCTCAAATACTTTATGGTAGAGATGCAGAAATTTCAACCCTAATCGCAGCATTTGAAAGAGTAACAGCACCAGAAAAAGCTAAACCATTCGTAACCGAACTGATGCTAGTAACTGGATATTCTGGGGTTGGAAAAACGAGATTAGTACAAGAACTATACAAGCCTCTAACTGAAAAACGAGGCTATTTTATCTTAGGTACATTTGACCAATTTCAACGTAATGTTCCTTACTCTGCGGTTGTCAATGCCTTTACTAACTTGGTGCGCCAACTCTTAGGTGAAAGTAAAGCACAACTAAATCTATGGCGAGAAAAACTTTTAACTGCTTTAGGGGCTAATGGACAAATAATTATAGATGTTATTCCCGAAGTAGAATTAATTATTGGTAAGCAACTACCCATATCAGAATTAAGAGCAACAGAAGCTCAAAACCGGTTCAACTTAGTCTTTAAAAATTTTATTCGCGTTTTTTGTTCTTCTAAGCAACCTCTAATCATCTTTCTTGATAATTTACAATGGGCAGACTCTGCTAGCCTAAAGTTAATAGAATTGATTATGATGGATGCAAAAATCCAATTTTTATTTCTCATTGGAGCTTATCGAGATAACGAAATTAACCACACTCATCCCTTAAATATCACTCTTGAGAATTTACGAAAAAAAGCAACTATTATAAATAAAATTATTTTAAAGCCGTTAAAATTACATCATATTAATAAATTCATATCTGACGCTATTTTTACTGAAATAAAGTACATAAAGCCTTTAGCAAAATTAGTCTATGACAAAACTAATGGCAATCCTTTTTTTGTTAATGAATTTTTAAAAGCTATTTATTCCAGTAATTTGCTTGTATATAAACATAACTCAGTAAATAAAAATCAAAAAACCTTTTGGCATTGGAATATAAAATTAATTAAAGAGTTAAGAATTACTGACAATGTAGTTGAATTAATGCTAGCTCAAATGCAAAAAATGCCAAAAGCTACTCAAAAATGTTTAAGTGTAGCATCTTGTATGGGAGCAGAATTTAACTTATATACAATTTCTATAGTTTGTAAAAAATCAGAGAAAGAAATTTTTAATAGTTTAACTTCAGCGATTGATAAAGGTTTAATTATTCCATTGTCAGAATTGAATGAACAACTAATAATTCAAAATTATAAATTTGGACACGATCGCATTCAGCAGGCAGCGAATATTCTTATTGATGAAGAACAAAATCCAGCTATTAACTTAAAAATTGGTCGTTTGCTATGGAAGAATACTCAAGCAGAAGAGTTATCGGGAAGACTATTTGAGATTGCTGATCACCTTAATTTGGGGCATCAGCTTATAACTTGCCAACAAGAACAAATTGAAGTCGCTGCGCTCAATTTGCTAGCAGGACAAAAAGCCAAACCAGCAACGGCTTACGAAGCCGCACTCAATTATTTAAAGGTAGGACAGGAACTTTTAGCGGATAAAAATTGGCAAAAATATTACAATTTGAAACTAAATATTTATGTAGAAGCAACCGAGGTAGCCTATTTAAATGGAAATTTTGAACAGATGGAACAATTTACGTCGGTGGTGCTAAAAGAAGCAAAAACTCTATTAGATAAGGTAAAAGTATATGAAGTTAATATTGAAGCTTTACAATCCCAAAATAAAGAGCTAGAAGCTATTCAGATTGCTTTGTCCGTGTTGCAAACTTTAGGAATTAGTTTTCCCGAATTAATCCAACCATTAGATATTCAACAAGAATTAGAAAAAACTCGAACAAATTTAGCAGGTAAGTGTATTGAGAATTTAATTAATTTGCCTCAAATGAGCGAACCGTATAAATTAGCGATAATGAGAGTGACAAGTTGCATATTTTCTTCTATTTATATTGCTGCTTCTAATTTGTTACCCTTATTAGTATCTAAACAGGTAAATTTATCGCTGGAATATGGGAATAATTCTCTATCTGCTTTTGCTTATGTTAATTACGGATTAATTCTGTGTGGTGTCTCAGGTGAAATTGAGGAAGGTTATCAATTTGGTCGCCTAGCTCTAGATTTGGTAGATAAATTTCATGCTAAAGAACTTATTTCTAAAGTAAATGCTGTTTTTTACGCAGCTATTAGTATTTGGAAAGAGCCTATTAAATCGTCTTTGCAATCATTGCAATCTGCTTATCAAACTGGATTGGAGGTAGGAGATTTATATTACGGAACTACTTGCGCTTATCTCTACTCATTTCATTCAATTTTTGTAGGACAAGAGCTTAATAATTTGGCATTAGAAGTAAATAGTTACAGTCAGCTTCTGAGCCAACTCAAACAAGAAGGAACTCTTAATTACAATAATATTTATGGTCAGACTGTCCAAAACTTGATTGGGCGTGCTGAATCTCCCTACCGTTTGTTAGGAGAAACCTACAATGAAGAAATCATGCTTCCGCTTCATATCAAGAAAAACGATCGCTATGCCCTTTGCGCTTTATATGTTAATAAACTGTACTTATGTTATCTTTTTGGTGAGTATTCTTTAGCTCTTGAAAATGCTGAGAAAGCAGAACAATATCTAGATGGGGCTACTGCTACATTACTGATTCCTCTGTTCTATTTTTATGATTCCCTAGCTCACCTTGCTACCTATGACTCTGCATCAAAAACCCAAAAACAGCAAATATTACTAAAAGTGACAGAACATCAAGAGAAAATGCAAAATTGGGCGAGTTATGCTTCGATAAATTACTTGCATAAATTTTACTTGGTAGAAGCAGAGAAACATCGTGTGAAAGGAGCTGATATAAAAGCAATGCAATTTTATAATCGTGCTATTGAGTTAGCTAAAGAAAATCAATATTGTAATGAACAAGCACTAAGTAATGAACTAGCGGCGAAGTTCTATTTAGCTAATGACCTTAACAAAATTGCTAAAATTTATATGACTGATGCCTGGTATTGCTATCTTAAATGGGGAGCAGCAGCTAAAATGAAGGATTTAGAGGAAAAATATTCTAATTTGCTTGCTATAAAATCTGAAATCATAGAACGAGGAAAATCTACTTTTAAAACTACCAATGAACAAACTAGCTCAGAAGTACTGGATTTGAAAACAGTTGTTAAAGCATCGCAAGTTATAGCAAGTGAAATTGTATTGAACAAATTGCTAGAAAAGTTGATAAAAATTGTGATCGAGAATGCAGGTGCTCAAAAAGGCTATTTAATTCTCGACAAAGGAGGGGAGTGGGTAATTGGATCTCAAGGATCGGTAAATTCTGATAGCGTTACTATTATGCAGTCGATTCCAGTTAACTCATTAGATAGTGATCGCCAAACACCTCCCTTATCAGCTGCTATCATCAATTATGTTGCTCGTACTCAAAAGGACATAGTTTTAAATGATGCAGTTCATGAAGGAGAGTTTATCCGCGATCCTTACGTTGTAGTAAATCAGCTTAAATCGGTTCTCTGCACTCCTCTGCTTTATCAAAGCAAACTGAGCGGGATTTTATATTTAGAAAATAATTTAACAACGGGTGCATTTACTCCTGAACGAGTTGAAATTTTAAGAATCCTTTCTACTCAAGCAGCTATCTCCATTGAAAATTCTTGCCTTTACGAGCAATTAGAGGATTACAATCGAACTCTAGAACAGAAAGTAAAAGCCAGAACCCAGGAATTAGGAGACAAAAATCAGGAATTAGCCAGCACCCTGCAAAAGCTCAAAGCCACACAAGATCAAATTATCGCTCAAGAAAAATTAGCTTCTTTAGGAGCATTAGCAGCAGGTATTGCCCATGAAATCAAAAATCCCTTAAACTTTGTTAACAATTTTGCCGAACTTTCTGTGCAATTAACCCAAGAATTGCTTGAAGAGCTAGAAACTCAAAAAAATCAATTAGAGCCACAAAGCAGAGAAAATACTCAAGAAATTTTAGATGATTTGAGCAAAAACTCCCAAAAAATAAATGAGCATGGTAGAAGAGCAAATGATATCGTCAATGGAATGCTTATGCTCTCTAGAGGGCAACTCGGCAAACGACAACTGAATGATATCAACGCTTTGTTAGAAGAGTCTATAAATTTGGCTTATCATGGGATGCGTGCCAAAGATCCTTCTTTTCAAGTCGCCATTGAAACAAATTATGACCAACAAATTCCTAAGTTGAATATCATACCCCAAGATATCAGCCGTGCCTTCATTAATATCATTAATAATGCTTGCTATGCAGCCAATGAGAAAAAGAAAAAAGTAAAAGAAGGATTCTTGCCAAAAATCTCGATTAAAACTAAGGATTTGGGTGAAAAAGTAGAAATACGTATTCAAGATAACGGTAATGGTATTTCTCAGGAAGTTGTCGATAAAATTTTTAATCCCTTTTTCACTACCAAACTTACAGGTGAAGGAACAGGCTTAGGTTTATCAATTAGCCACGATATTATTGTACAGGGGCATGAAGGAGAAATTCGAGTAGAAACTCAAGTTAAAAACTATACATCTTTTATTATGATTTTACCTAAAAATCTACCCAATCAGAACAATACTTAAGCCAAGGTAGTTAGGACATCAATAAACGATAAAGCTTAGACACGAAAGGACTTTAACTCTGTCACCTGTCACCTGCCACCTGCCTTTTGTATAAAATGAATTGAATTTTCCGAAAATTTCTCATGATTCATTGTAGTAGTTCTATGGAAGAGAGATTTTTAATGGATTGTTCTCATGAAAATAATAGTTGTAGATGACGAACAAGATATTCAGTTATTATTTGAACAACAATTTCGCCGAGAAATTAAAAACAACCAAATTCAATTACATTTTGCATTTTCAGCAGAAGAAGCACTACAATATTTACAAAAGGGATTAAATAATTGCATCACTTTAATTTTAACAGATATTAATATGCCGGGGATGAGCGGGCTAGAAATGCTCAAAATTATCAAAACAATTTCTCCTGATTTAAAAGTATTTATGATTACTGCATATAACGACGAGAGTAATTACATAATTGCTAAAGAATATGGAGCTGATGATTATATTACAAAACCAATTGCATTTAGTACACTCAAAACAAAGATATTAAATTTATAAATTAAATAAAAATGTCGGTAAAAATACTGGTTGTAGATGATGAGCCTGATATAAAATTTTTAATCCGCCAGAAGTTTAAGAAAGAAATCAAAAATAAGCAGTTTCAGTTTATTTTTGCACATAATGGGTTTGAAGCTCTTGATAAATTAGAAGCTGAACTAGATATCGATATAGTATTAACTGACATCTATATGCCCGAAATGGATGGGTTAACTTTACTAAATAAATTAAATGAGTTATATCCCTTCATTAAAACAATTATTATTTCTGCTTATAATGATATTGGCAATATCAGAATAGCGATGAATCGCGGTGCTTTTGATTTCCTGACTAAGCCGCTCGATCTTCAAGATTTAGAAATTACTACTAACAAAACTCTGCAACATGTGCAGCAGATGAAAGCAGCTTGGGAAGAGGAGCGTTTAGCACGGCAAGCTCAAGCAGAACTATTGCTCAATTTGCAACAAGAGATCGCCGTGCGCCAGCAGGCGGAAGAGGCATTGCGTGAAAGTGAAAGAAGGCTCGCTCAATTTTTAGAAGCTGTACCAGTGGGGGTATTTGTTATTGATGGCAATGGCAAATCTTACTACGCTAATCAAACTGCACAACAGATACTTGGCAAGGGAATCGTAACAGAAGTCACTAACAATCGATTAAACGAAATTTATCAAGCTTATTTGGCAGGGACGGGGCAGTTGTACCCCACTGAGCAGCAGCCCATTGTGCGAGCGTTAAGTGGTGAAAGCGTCTCTGTGGACAATATTGAAATTCGCCAAGCAGCCAAGATTACTCCCTTAGAAGTATCAGCTACACCGATTTTTGATGACAATGGTCAAATTATCTATGCCATAGCCGCTTTTCAAGATATTAGTCAACGCAGAAAGGCAGAAGCTGAACGGATTCAGTTTACACAGGAATTAACACTTAAAAATGTTGCCTTACAGCAGGCAAAAGACGCATTAGCTGAATCCAACCGCACCCTAGAACAAAAAGTTGAAGAACGCACTCAAGAACTATTACAAACGCTAGAAATTCTAAAAGTTACTCAAGATAAACTGATATTTGAAAATGCCTTACTCAGGAATGCAGAACAACCTTCAACCTATGATTATCAAGTTGGTGGTAGTTTACCAATGGATGCTCCCACGTATGTGGTGCGTTCCGCAGATCGTTATCTTTATAAAGCGTTAAAGACTGGGGATTTTTGTTACATTCTGAATGCGCGGCAAATGGGCAAGTCAAGCCTGATGGTGCGTATGATGCATCATCTTCAGCAAGAAGGTTTCATCTGTGCAGCCATTGACATGACTCGCCTTGGCAGTGAAAACATCACTCCTATTCAGTGGTATAAAGGATTAGCAGTCGAGTTCTGGCAAAGCTTCAATCTATTAGAAACAGTGAATCTTAAAGCCTGGTGGAATGAGCAAAAAGATTTATCGCCAATCCAGTGCTTGAGTCGATTTATAGAAGATATTATTTTAAATTACGTTAAGACTGAAAAAATTTTTATCTTTCTAGACGAAATTGATAGCACCTTGGGCTTAAAATTTCCCGTTAATGACTTTTTTACTTTAATTCGCTTTTGTTATAACCAACGCAGTATTAATCCAAACTATCGGCGTTTAACTTTTGCTCTATTTGGTGTTGTTACACCTTCTGATTTAACAAGTGACTACAAGAGAACACCTTTTAATATTGGTCAAGCAATTCACTTAGAAGGTTTTAAAGAACATGAAGCCCAACCTTTACTTCAAGGATTAACAGATAAGGTTAGCAATCCCCAAGTAGTACTGAAAGAAATGTTAGCTTGGACAAATGGTCAGCCTTTTCTTACTCAAAAGCTTTGTCAGATCATTCGTAATTCTTCATTCTCTGTTCCTGCTAGTTGTGAAGCAGAAAGGATTAAGAACTTAGTGCAAACGCAGTTGATTGAAAACTGGGAATCTCAAGATCAGCCAGAGCATTTGAGAACAATTCGTGATCGCATCCTTAAAAGTGAATGTAATCCTGTAGAGCTACTCAAACTCTATCAAAGAATTTGGCATCAAAAAGAAGTCGTCTCAGCTGATAGTTTAGAAGAAAAAGAATTGCTCTTATCAGGGCTGGTGGTCAAGCAACAGGGTTCTCTAAAAGTTCATAACCGTATTTATGAATTGGTATTTGACAGTAGTTGGATTAATTTATATATCTGAACCTGGATTTTTGGTAACCGTTTAGGGGGTTAGGGCAAACGCATCTAAAGTATAAAAATCCTTTAATAGCAAGGGTTTCGGCGTTTTTGAATTTAGCCTATTTTTTCGTTAAGATCCTTATCTAGCAAGGATTTCAGAAATACCGTGCGTTCGCCTGCCCTGTTCAGG
>NZ_JACJQM010000124.1:0-13273 GCF_014696655.1 Nostoc sp. FACHB-888
CTGCATCAGTGAGGTTGCTGGAGTACGCCATTAGTATTAGATTTTAGATGCTGAGGAGTACCTTAATTCAAAACCTCATAAGATGTCAAATGGGTTCTATATATCTGGAGTGTAGCCAGTTCCCAGGCTTGGTTTCTTTCAGATTCTTAGGGCCGTTTGTCAGATTCTTATGGTGTTACTGTGCGATTGAAAACAAGCACTCCGCTCCAATCTCGCGAATAAGAGCAGGAGTTTCTTCCCCTTCTACATCGGGTTTGTCGCAGAAGACCATTTTGCGCCCGCAGCACCAAAAGCGCGCTGCTTTGCAGATACCGCAAGGGTGGCGGTTCCTCTGCCAGTTCCTGATGTTCCTCTAGCAACTAGCCACTTTGTCTTGCAGTATCATCCTGTTTCTCCTATTCCAATCAATATTGACCTTCAGCACACAATCAAACTCTGATCCGTTTAGCAATTACCAACGCCGTAAAGCTGGTCTAATCTTCTGTAAACTTCAGCACAATTTTGCCCCGTGTTCCTCCCTGCTCTAGACGCTGATGTGCCAGAACGACCTGATCCCAAGAAAATACTGAATCAATCACTGGGCGAAGCTGATGACGCTCGATGAGTTTTGTCAAAGCCTCTAATTTTGCTCGGTACTGGGGTGAAAAAACGAAATGAATCGTCAGATTCTTACCCCATGCTTCAAGAAGCGATTGCGGTATTGCAATGTCTACAATGCTTGTAAGCCTACCAAAGGGACGAATGATTTCTAGACTACGCTGAATTGTTTCTTTGCCGATCGTATCTAGAACTAAATCCACACCCAATCCATTTGTTTCTTGACGAATGACTTCTACGTAATCTTCATTTTTGTAATCAATCACGCGATCTGCGCCCAGTTCTGTCACGAAATCTCGGTTTCTAGAACTACACGTCGCAAAAACGTATGCCCCGATCGCTTTGGCGAGTTGAACTGCGATCGAACCCACTCCACCCGCACCCGCATGGATGAGAACTGTTTCACCAACTTGTAGATTGCCCCTAGTCACTAGACAATCCCAAGCCGTTCCGCCTGCAAGCGGAAAAGAAGCTGCTTCAATGTGCGATAGATTTGCAGGTTTCAATGCAACAATCGCTGCATCAGCCACATGATACTGAGCGTAGCTACCGAATCCTCCGAAAATTTGCGGCGAGTAGTACACGTTGTCTCCCACCTTGAAATCAGTCACAGCTTCGCCAATTGCCTCAATCACCCCTGAAACATCGACTCCAAGGATGGCGGGTAATTGAACCAGTTCCTTGTAATCACCACGACGAGTTTGGTAATCGACCGGGTTAATCGAGGTTGCACAAACTCTGACTAACACCTGATTCGCCTTCAGTGTTGGTTTAGGAACAGTTTGAATCTCAAACTTCTCAGCATCACCAAACGCAGTTAATACGGCTGCTTTCATAGATTCCATCTGTGCCAACTCCTCTTAATTTAGAATAAACAGTGATAGGATTTTGATACCACTCAGCGGAGGTAACTCCCTAACTTCGCAATAGCCCGTTGCCGCTTGTGCAAAACTCACGAAATAATTGCAGTAACGCGGATTTCAATCTACATCGTTGGCAGTCGAAGAGCCGCGACTCCTACCTCTTTAGGGTTCACGCCAGCGGTAATTCACTGGCACCCAGGCATAACCTTGATCTGCTGCCCGGAGGTGTCCAACGCCGGGA
Organism: Nostoc sp. FACHB-888; assembly: GCF_014696655.1. Taxonomy (NCBI): domain Bacteria; kingdom Bacillati; phylum Cyanobacteriota; class Cyanophyceae; order Nostocales; family Nostocaceae; genus Nostoc; species Nostoc sp. FACHB-888. Next base: position 1,702 of record NZ_JACJQM010000124.1, read on the forward strand.
AAGGGCAAATGTGCGCCTGCTATCAAAATTTGGGATGCTTCCGCTCTCGCAAACTGTTTTTTGCGTTGTGCCGCAGCAGCATTGGCATCGACATCATAAGCAACTGTAACTTCTGGCTTGGGAAATTGCACCGAAGCAAAGTGAACAATATCGCCCCAAAACTCGATGCTCTCACCCTTGCTTGCCGCCACATAGCAGCTATGACCAGGAGTGTGTCCGGGTGTGGGATGCGCGGTAATTCCCGGTAGCAGGGCTGTCTTGCCAGAAAACGATTTCACCTTGCCCGCATCTAAATAAGGTTTGACAGTTTTCGCGGCTTCGTCAAAGTACTTTTCAGCAACGTTGAATCGTGTGGCATTCGCTCGATCAAACCAGAAATCGACATCTGGCTTGCCGACATAGAGCGTGGCGGCAGGAAACACCCGTTTCCCCTGTTCGACCAGCCCCCCACTATGATCGGTATGAATGTGAGTCAGAAGAATTGCATCAATTTCGTTAGGTGTGTAGCCTGCTGCTTTTAACGATGTTTGAAGCTTGCCGCCCAGTTTTGAACCAAAAAAGGTTCCGGCTCCCGTGTCCACGAGTACTTGTTGCTCTCCAGTGTCGATCAAGAAAGCATTAATCGATGTCTCGACAGGATTATTCAGAAAGTTTTTCTGAAGCAGGCGATCGGTTTCTGTTGGGTTCGTATTCGACAGCAGCGTATGTAAATCCTGGGGGAGTGTTCCGTCGCTCAGGGCTGTAATTTTGAAATCACCTAACTTGAATGGATAGACACCTGGCACTTGAGCAATCGCACTTTTGCAACAATTCGCAATTACCAATTCGCAATTCGCAATTACACGCCATGCCTAAAAACAGGAAGCTTTGCACCTGTAATGATTCAATTACTAATTACGTTCACAATTGCGAATTGCGAACTGCGAATTGCGAATTGCTTAGTAACTGGTGGGTGAAGAGGCGTTATTCAGGTCAGCAGCAGTATTCTAACTCGGTGCTTGATGCTGTGCGCTCATTGTCGATGGTAGATGTGTCTACTGATGGCAAATCCATTTTTGATGAATATTTTTTAGACCAACCGTTAGAACAGCTAACTGGCGATAAATTACAACGCCTGCTGGAGAGAACGGAGTTAGTCACAGCGTAAGGAGTGGCTTCGCTTGGGAAAAGGTTTTTGGGGTTGGGTTAAAGGGAAATTTCTTTATTCCCTTCCCCTTTACCCTTTCCCTAATCATTTATTTACCAATCCCCATTAAATCAATGCAACCCACAATCGCAATCCCCCAACACTGGGGCTACCCACGCTTTGCTTTGGATCAGCGTACACAACAAGGCTTGATTCTAGGGCTTTACCACTACCCATCAGGCACAGAATTGGCTGAACAATTTGATACTGGTTGGCGTTATGTGCTGATGCCTAATAAAAACTCTGACGAGATATCGTACTTGCAAGAGAATCAGATCCAACCGCTCTCCCCTGAAGAATTATTCTCGCAAATACGTGCTGAAATTGACTTTTACCAACAGCAGATAAACATTCTCAACCGACAGTTAACCGTATTAACCAGAGGTACAAACAATGGCTAATTCTACGAACAGTTTTGACCGTAGAGCCAATCATTTGCTGCGTTCGATTCGGCTTTGCGGCGGTTGTGTTCCTCTGCATCGTCTGCAATTCCAATTCTCAGATTCAGTCATTCAAACTCTGCTGGATAAGGAACTGGTGCAAGTACAGAACACAGGACGCGGTTTTTTGTTGGAGATTGCCAAGGATTTTTAGATTGTTAATCCCAGAGGACACAATCATGAAACTTTACGCGAAGACCATTCCACAGACTTTACCAGATTGGGCAACTGTCGTTACAAAAAGCGCAGATTTATTTGAGATTGAAATCACCGATAAACACCCTAATTTTCAATCTCTGCTTGAAGAGCTGGAAACGGAGATTGAGCCAGGAAGAATAGGTGTTAAAGCTGAGGATTTATGCTCACGGCTGGGTATTGAAATGTCTAGCCCCAGCCTCCAGCAATTAGTTGAACAAACCCAAACCCTGATATCCCTTATTGCTTGGCATCCAAACTACAGACAACTGTTGGACTTGGGATATACCCCTGATTTAAACATTGCCGATGCTCAAACTGCACTGACTTATTTGCAATGGGAGCTAGAGCGGAATCGAGAACCTTCTACCTAATACAAAAGCGTTCATCTAAAGGAATGCCATTACTTTAGATGAACGCACGGAAGTTTTTCTCCCGCTACAGGATTCCCATTATTGCACACGAAACACTAATCAATGAAACTTTAACCGAGGTAAAACATGGTTACTGAAATAAAACTAGGTTTATGCAACCCTCCCGAACCAATTTATCTCTATGTCAAAAACGCTGAGTTAGGTGGAGAATCTTACCTGTGGTATCACTACGATATTGACAGACAAAAAACCATCCCAGTTTTACAAAGAGCATTAACTGGGTATCTGTGTGAACTGCGATTGACGGCTAAATAATTCCAAAAAAAAGACAATCTCAAACTTGATATTGTAGTCAGTGCTGATGAAGTTTATGTCATCAGAACTGGTGTTGAAACAAACTTCGCCAAAAGCTTTCTTCTGGCTGCATCAGGTGTCCAAGACTTTTCTAAACCATTGATTATTGCTGCTACTGCTGGTGAACAAAATACGGTTTTCTGTAATCTATATAATGCTGCGACTAAAACCAGAATTGAAAGAGAATGGAATAAAAATGCTGATTGGGCAACAATCATTCATGACATTCAATCTCGCTTAGGTGGCACATCCTCAACTATTCCATCTGTAGCAGAAACCCCAGTAACTCCAGCAAAACTTAGCGTAGTCCCTCAACCAGTACACCTCCAAGATTTGCGAGTTAAAAATATTCGCACCTTGCTTGATTATCCGCTTGATTTAGTCAAAGAGTGGTTGCAATTTCAGGATGTTGAACGCCCAAGTCTACTTGATATTCACCAGATTAATGAACTAATCAAAACTATGTGTTTAGCTTGGGCGGCAAACAAGTGTGAATATCCTAACCATGCCGAGTCTTCGTATCAAAAGCTAGTTGTTGATGCTGTTGTTAGCGGTGTTGATGAGTTAACGGCAATCAGCGCATGGATGCAACAAGTACAAGCAGTAAAGACTGGGGCAGTGTAAATCGAAAGTCAGGATTCAGAATATTTTTACTTCTGAATCCTGAATTAATCAAACAGGAATTAACCATGAAAGTCATCGTTACAGTAGTCGAAAAAATCACGAGCGAAGCGCACATCGATATTCCTGATGGGCTGAATCAATCCACAATAAAGCAGCACATAGTAGACCGCTACAACACTGGAGAGATGTCCACAGATATGAACATCTTCCAAGTGGATTTTGAATCTATTAGCGCTCGAATTGTACCAGAACAATCTTCTACTAAATCTGCATAAATATGGGAGGAAATCAAATGCATACAAAATGGACTGATGAGGAACTCGCAATCATTGAAGCTAAGGCTGAACTTTATAACCCTAAACAAATAGCCTCAATCTTAAAAAGACATGGCTATTTCCGTACTCCAATTGCTATCGCTACTAAACTTTGGGCTTTAGGTTATTCTACAAGCCCCTTTCTCGATAACTATAGTAGTGCTGAAATCGCCCGTGTTCTTTGTGTGCATTCCACTACCGTTTCTGGCTGGGTGCGCCGTGGTTGGTTGAAAACTAGCCGCCGTTCTTCTAAACGTTATCAAGTTCGTCGATGGCATCTCAAAAAGTTTTTTGACAATCCCCCACAACATTTAAAAAAGCGTATTGCTTCTATTGATTCCGAAGCCATTAATTACTTATTGGGGAGAAAAGCATGATTGACCATATTAACGCACTCAAAACTAGCTGGTATCTCTCCCCACCTTGGGGTCGAACAATTCCACCCGTTGAGGTGAATTTACTGGAGAGAGTTTTTCTCCGCACAACAAGAACGTTCGGTTACTGCTGTGGGATGCAATGGAAACACGAATGTTGGATTTATTCAATTGATTGCGGTAAAGAAATACTCCACGCTACACAGAACCAAATCATCGGGACGGGAGAATTAGAAGCCATCAAAGTGCAAAAACCTGCTTTTGTTCTGGGCGAAAGAGTGATCCTCTGTTCTCACGACAAGGGAACAAAACAACGGCTGATTTTGGGGATTGCACTGGTGCATGATTCTTGGTTTTACCTTGTTGAATTGATGTCACCAACGTTAATTAAGACACCAACTATATCGAATCGTTTCTCATTAGTTGGTGAAAAAAGTTTAGTGCGCGTGAATGTTTAATTCTCTCTAATTACGCAACGAAAAATTATGTCACAAATTGAAATCAGCCAAATCATCGAACAGATTAAAGAAGAAATTGAAGTTGACGCTAATGGTCAGGCTAAAGCCAGTATTCGAGCAACTGCAAGGCTAGCTGGAGTAGACCACACTGCAATCATTAATCATCTTCAAAGTGGTGAACTAAAACCGACTAAATTAGCCCAAAGCATTATCAGGCAAGGATTTGAGACTGGTGAACTTCGAGAGTGGAGAACCATCGGTATCCCTGATATGGCGATCGCAATTATCTTAGAATACTACGCTTACGAAGCTGGTAGATACTGTACCAAGCAAGCCAGATTGGTATGTCGTTCATTCAACACTATCGGTATTCGGGCATGGATTCAAGACAAATTGGGGTGGACTAAACCCACCTCTAATAGCGAAACCGCGATGACTCAAATACAGTTACTCGCTGCCATCGCCCAACAGATGGCACAGCAAGAACAATATTTATTGGAGCAACAACAGCAACAAACTCAAATCTTGGCGAGACTCAAAGCTGTTGAAGTTGAGCAGGACAGAGTGAATACCCCATGCGGCCATAAATATAGTGTTGTTGGTTTCGCCAATCTTCAAGGTTTAGAAATATCGGTTAAAGAAGCGGGTACTAAAGGTAGAAAGGCAAGCGCATTGTGTCGGAAGCAAGGAATAGAAATAGAACGCATTCATGACCCACGTTTTGGAAAAGTTGGTTTATATCCAGAAAGTATTTTGATTGAGGTTTTCTCTACTGGTCAAAATTAACAGCAATTGTCTTCAGAATACTTTCTTTAATTGGAGAAAAGTACCATGCAACAACTCAATTTATTTGCTGAATCAGTCCCAGTTTTACCCATCACTTATTACCCGGATTTCTTAACTCCAGAACAAGCAAACGAACTCTACCAACACTGCTTGAAACTCGAGTGGCAGCAGAATCAAATCAGAATCGCGGGTAAAACAATGCCTGTTCCCCGCCTCGAATGTATTTACGGGGACTACGGCTGCGATTACCTTTACTCGAATAGCGTATTTTTGAAACCACTATGGTGGACAGAAGCTCTGTCTAGCTTGCGCGATCGCATAACCGGATTAACTGGTTATAAGTTCCGCATCGTCATCGGCAACCAATACCGCAGTGGACAGGATTCAATTGGCTGGCATTCCGACAACGAAGCATCGATGGGATCTAACCCTGCAATCGCATCGATAAGCCTGGGTTCATGTCGCAAATTCCAAATCAAACCGAGAAATGGCAGACCAACGGACTTCTGGCTGGAACACGGCAGCTTACTTGTGATGCACCCAGGCTGTCAGTCTACTCATCTGCACCAAGTCCCCAAAACCAACAAAGTTGTTAACACCCGTATCAATCTGACGTTTCGACCGCATACCGGGGGGAACAAATAACCCCCTGGCTGGCTTAGTCAGGATTTCGTAGCCAGCACAAGCTCTCACAAAAAATTGAACCGGCGGCATGACCCATAGTGCCGCTTCACTTCCATGCGTCAAAAAAGAGAGGAAATACGGTCATGTTTCGTATAAATGAAACCGATTCTCAAGCCAAGCACCTACAAGAGTGGCTCAGTAGCGGGGTTGACGAAGAAATCATTGCTCTGAATGTGCGATCGCTCTACGGCACAACACCTTACGAATATCTGCTTTACAGTCCCAAAATCTCCCGTCGCAACGATGGACGATTGCGAGACAGAGACTTGAAGAAGTACCAGCACATTGAACTCGGCGGCTGGTGGTGCAATGGCGTTGACCCCCTAAACAACTACACACAGATGATGTGGGGCTGTTTCAAACCTGACCATCCCAGACGCGACCGCCAGAAGATCCACAAGTTCATCAAGTACGAACACCCATACAGAGAAGAAACACGCGCTTTCTTCCTCCTAATACCAAATCGCATTTGGGTAAAAGTCTCAAATCGCTCTGGTATCCCCATTACTGAAGAAGACCTACAACACCCTGGTGGGTTCTGGCATTGGGTTTGGAAGAATAATGTCCCAGTGACGATTGTAGAAGGTGTCAAAAAAGCGGGGGCGTTATTGACTGCGGGTTATGCTGCGATCGCTATCCCCGGTGTTAACGCTGGATACCGCACACCCCATGATGAGTACGGTACTGCCATCGGTAAGCCATCCTTAATTCCCGACTTGAAGCATTTTGCAACACAGGAGAGACAGGTTAATATTTGCTTTGACCAGGACAACAAACCGTCTACAGTCCAGCGAGTCAGAACCGCCATCAGTCGCATGGGACGGCTGCTGGTAAACGAGGGCTGTTCGCTGCGAGTGATTGATTTACCGTTAGGAGCAGAGAAAGGTGTTGATGATTTTATCTATGCCTTGGGTCAGCCAGCATTTGACGCACTCTACAACACTGCTGTTGCATTAGAGTTGTGGGAAATCAAGCTGTTTACCTTGTTGACTTATCCGCCTGCGATCGCACTCAATCAAAGATTCTTGGGGCATCTGCTTGTTCCAGAGGGAGAAAAACTGATTATTCTCAAGGCTCCTAAAGGCACTGGTAAAACCGAATGGCTGGCAACTGAGGTGGCGAAAGCACATGACCTTGGACAGAGGGTATTAATTATCACCCATCGCATTCAACTGGGTGAGGCATTGTGTAATCGGTTTGGTGTTAACTATGTTACCGAAGTTCATACGAGTGAAACAGGCACATTGTTAGGATATGGCGTGTGTGTGGATTCACTGCATCAAGAGAGCCAAGCGCGATTCAACCCTAATGACTGGGCAAATGATGTGATAATCATTGATGAATGTGACCAAGTATTCTGGCATTTGCTCAACTCTGGTACTGAAGTGCAAAAGCGTCGGGTATCTGTTCTCAAAAACTTAAAGCAGTTAATTCAAAATGTTCTTGGTAGCGAACACGGTAAGATTTATCTGTCAAGCGCTGACGTGTCCGACACAGATGTGAAGTATGTTTTATCACTCGCTGGAGAATATCGAGTTAATCCCTTCGTTATCGTCAACAACTATCGGGATAGTGCTGGAAACTGTTACAACTATTCTGGCAGTAACCCAAAGAATCTCATCGCAGCACTGGACAACGCAATTGCCAAAGGAGGGCATCATCTCTTGTGTTGCTCTGCTCAGAAAGCCAAGTCAAAATGGGGGACGCAAGCTTTGGAAGAACGTTTTCGCCGCAAATTCCCTCACCTGCGAATCCTAAGAATTGACAGCGAATCCGTTGCTGACCCCTCTCATGCGGCTTTCGGTTGTATCGCTCACTTGAACGAGATTCTGACTCAGTATGATTTGGTTATCGCCTCTCCAAGTTTAGAAACTGGAGTCAGCATCGACATTCGAGGACATTTTGATGATGTTTGGGGGATTTTTCAGGGAGTGCAGCCGGTTAACTCTGTGCGGCAGATGTTGGCACGCCTCCGGGAAACTGTTGACCGTCACATTTGGGTGAGAGAATGGGGGATGTCGGTTGTGGGTAATGGCTCTACATCCATCGGAGGATTGTTGAGAAGTCAGCACGTTGCACAAGTGACTGGTACAATATCACATGACATTCCCCAAACATTAAATCAGGTCGAAAGTCCTGCTACCCACGGTTGGAAGGGGTTGAAACTGAAATTGCAGCAGGGTTTGGACAGTATTGCCTCTTCCTACACTGAGCTAGTCTCCACAATTGGCGAGGCTATTGGCGTTGCTGACGGAGAGCCTTACTAGAATGCATATCTGAACCAGTGGCAAGTTTGGGTTAACTTTGCCCACGGGTGCAAGTCTGTGGTGTGCGATTGGTTGGTTGCGGTGTAGGTCATGTACAGTACGTCCAAACAATGACGACTAGAAGCAGAGTACTGGCAACAGATTGCCAGCGCAAACCCATAACCGATAGCAATAGCAGTAATGGCATGAGTGGAGATATTTACAACAACATGAAATCACCATGCCAATAAAAACCAGAATAACCGCTCGTCCTTATCTGTCTCACACCTCTAACTTAGGTGGATAGAGGCAATTACTCTTTTCGATTTTTATCACTTTTAGAGAAATCATTAGCCTTGAGCAAGCCAATTTTCCCACAAATTACTATTCATAACTTATTAAGTATGTCTAATTATACATAGTATTTTAATCTAACCTGTTTCAAAGGATAGGTAAATTTTAAGTTTTTAAAGTTTACCGTAAAAAACAGTTAATGATTAATTTTGATCAAGAATACTGATGTTCGTAAATCAGGCTCATAATCATAATAAAAATAACAAAGATTTTCTTCCAAAAGCTTTGTTATTGCAAGTTCCATCCAGTTCTGCAATGCTGATGCTGAGAATCTATTATGATGTTATCCCACGAGTTCATAAACATTTAAAATTCTGGAAGAAAAAAGCTGAACGAATTCCTAATCCTGAACTACGTAAACAGGCTTTACTAAGTATAAAAACTAAAGCTTTTCACTGTGAAGGTGGTTCTATCTATGGATTACTTGCCAAACAAGAAATTGAGCAAATAATCTGCTTTATTGTTGCTTATCAAACAATTAGCGATTATTTAGATAACCTATGCGATCGCAGTACTTCTTTAGATCCGAAAGATTTTCGTACTCTCCATCAAGCTTGTTTAGATGCTCTGACACCTAGTGCTAAATGCATTAATTACTACCAATTTCGTCAAGAGCAAGACGATGGTGGCTATCTAATGGAATTAGTAAAAACTTGTCAAAATGTATTAAGGCAGCTACCGTCATATCACGTAATTGCCCCTAGCTTATATCATCTGGCTGATTATTATTGTGATTTACAAGTTCATAAACACGTTCAAGCTAACGAGCGGGTTCCTCGCTTAGAAGCATGGTTTGAAAGACATCGTGACCAAATTCCTCAAATGAAGTGGTATGAATTTTCAGCTTCTACTGGCTCAACATTAGGAATTTTTTGCCTTGTGGCCTATGCAAGCGATCCAGATTGCTCCGAGGAATTAGCTACAAAAGTTAAAACCAGCTACTTTCCTTGGGTTCAGGGGCTTCATATCCTACTTGATTATTTTATAGACCAAGAAGAAGACCGCATAGGTGGGGATTTAAACTTCTGTGCTTACTATAATAATGGGCAAGAAATAAGTGAACGGTTTGCTTATTTTCTTAAACAGGCTGATCAAGCTGTTTCCCGTTTACCACATAAGCACTTTCATCGAATGATTAATCGAGCTTTATTAGGTGTTTATCTGGCTGATGAAAAAGTTAACGAACAGAAAAACATTAAAAAAACTGCAAAGAAAATTCTCCGTTCGTGTGGCGGTTCATCACTCTTTTTTCTGTGGAATATTATGATTATGGCTCGGATTCGGTATCGAAAAATCTTAGTACAAGTAGTCTGATGTACCCAAAAATATAACTAACTAGATATTAGTTATAGAGAAGCAAGCGTATCCATCATCTGAAAGTCCAATACAAGTCTGTTATCCATTACTTGTCTAGAAAATCAGAAAGCAATTCATCAGTTTGTAAAATTGTTGGCATCTTTTTAAACTATGTTCATGGATAAAGACAAATTCTAATAAGGATGATTTAATCATGTCTAAAATTGTAGTCCTTGGGGCAGGCCCAGCAGGGTGTTCGGCAGGTTATCACTTGGCTAAAAGCGGACATCAAGTCATGCTTATAGATAAAGACTGTTTTCCCAGAGATAAGACTTGTGGAGATGGAGTCAGCCTTGGATCGCTTCAAGCATTATCCACAATGGGGATATATCCACAGGACATCAAACGTTTAGCCTCTGAGTACGCTCAAATCGATGGGTTTCTGCTCGGAGTTTCAAACGAGATTAGCCATCTGTGCCCCACTGAGCTTAAAGGCTATTGCATACCTAGATTTGTATTCGACAATCTTCTTTATGAAAAAGCAATTAATGCAGGGTGTGTACAAAGAACGCAGAGGGTTGGCGATATTGAACGCTATCACCAAGAACTCTATCATGATTTTGATTACATAATAGATGCACGCGGTGTATATGCAGGAGAAGCCAATGCGATCGCAATTAGAGCTTACTGGACTATAAGAGTCGCAGATTTTCCAAAAACCTATCTCTCAAAAGCTCAAATTTACTTTGATAAAACTCTTGGGGTTAATGGATATGGTTGGATATTTCCCGTAGCAGTAGACTCAGAATTAGTCAAGCTCAATGTTGGTGTGGGAGTATGGATAGATGAATATCAAAAGAACAACACAAACATTATTCGGCTTTTCAATGAATTTGTGGAGCGTAATCAGGCCACAAAAGAACTATTTTGCCTAGTAGTTAGTCAGCAAAAACCTAAAGCTTATCCCTTAGCCACCGCAAAACGAGCTAACACAGTCAGCGATGGTAAGGTTTTCAAAATTGGTGATGCTGCAAATCTGACAGATCCTTTGACTGGTGAAGGAATTGCAAATGCTATTCTCAGCGGCTTATACGTGACGCAAGCGATTAATATGAGTACTAATCCAGAATTAGCATCTGAAAATTGGCAGCGTCTTTATCAGCTGTACTTTGAGCCAGACCTCGATGCTGGTTTACAGATAAAGTCTTTTAGGAAATTCTCATTTATAAATAAGTTATTAATCTGGCTGATGAATAGGAATAAGCCATTGGCAGAGCAGGTAACTTACACATTTGCCGGCTTAATTCCTTATAAAAGGCTACTTCCGTAACTCATATTCTGTTAGACAGTACAAACTCAAACGTCCCTCAATAGGTAGAGCTATTGACACGGAATCTCTTGACAATTCCCAAAACATTTACCCAAGTGGAAGATCCTCTTGTTCTTGGATGGAAGGGGTTACGCCTGAAGCTGCGCCTTGGACTCGACAGCGTTGGCAAGTTCTACCAACAGTTAGTCTCCACAATCGGGGAGGCTGTCGGTGTTGCTGATGGTGAGCCTTACTGGAATGTCTGCTTGGGGCAATGGCAGGTTTGAGTTAACTTTGGGAGCGGGTGTACGTCTGTGGTGTGCGATTGGTTGGTGGAGGTGTAGATCGATAAAGCTTTGATAAAGAGTTGAGTAATTCATGCTTCAGATTTCGTCTTCCCGGCTTTTCTAGAGACAGCAATTGCACCAACTCCAAACAATAGACCTAGTAGGGAAGCAGGTTCTGGTACTGATGTAGATGAAGAACTCAGGGTAATATTGGCAGCAGAATCTTGATAGATGTATGTTCCTGCCCGTCCCACTTCACCTGTCAAGGTAATTTCAGAGCTTGAAGTTCTT
>NZ_JACJQM010000125.1:0-13195 GCF_014696655.1 Nostoc sp. FACHB-888
TTGTAACTTACTAGCAGCAATTTATAACTATGAGTTAAATTTAGCAATTCCAAAATGCAAACCCTTGACTATAACATAAAAGTAATTTTGCAAGAGGTCTAATAGTCTGAATTGCTTTATCTACTCGTTTCATTTCACGGGATTTTAGACATTTGGTAGCCTGAAAAGCTACTAATGCTAAATCGGCTGTTGGGTACTTTTTTTCATGTCTATAAGGTATTCCTGCCTTAACAAACCAGTTATAAATAGATGTTTTTGACACCTGAGATAAATCAACTATTTGGCTTATTTCTGATAGGAACTCCGCACAGGTTAAGCTACTTTGTTGCTGATAATAATGCTGAAAAATTTCCCAGGATTCGTTAAACCCTTCACTAGAGATTCTGAAATTCCTATGGGTACGCTTCAAGTTAGCAATACTTTTGATAATCAGTGAAGCATTTGCAGATTCGACAGAAAAATCTAAAAACTGCCTCAATTGAGAAATCAATCGATACCAACTGATATCTGATATCGGCTTTTGATAGGTGCGTTCATACGAGTGCTTAAGCTCCCTGTACATCTGGCAATATCTTTTGTTCGCCATGCCAAGAAATCCGATAGCTCCACTAGATTGATTCTATGCACCTCATAGCATAGCATAATAGAACCCAATAGAACCCAGTAGAATCGTAAAATATTATGATAGATGAAATAAGATTGTTGGAGGTTCTAAGAGTGCAAAAATAAAAAATGACTAGCGATAGGTATAAAGGTAAACGTCAAACTATAACTTTTCCGGAAGAGTTATTTGAAAGAATAACAAAAGCATCCGAGAATGAGACTAGAACGTTTAGCCAGCAGGTAGTTCACCTCTGTATTGAGGCATTCAGGCACAGAGACGAACAGGCTGATGGTAAATAAAAGCACATATCATATAATTCCTGTTACTTGCTAGATCCCAATGGGTTGATTCAAGTTTTTGGGATAGTCGCGCTAGGTTGTTTCAATGGTTCTGTTATGTCAGAAATTTTGAGGATAAATCTTATTTATCTAAGTATAAAAGTCTAGAACCTAAGCAGGATAAGGAGAGTACCCACCTCTGGGTATGTGGACAAAAGTTTTATCGCCTCCTTTACCCCTTACCCTGCAATGGCTTCTGAATCAAGCTCGATCGCGCTTTGTCGTTAAATAGTACACAAAAAAAAGCAACCCCCAAGATTCGCTGTCGCCAAACTTAGAATCTCAGGAGTCTTATCAAATATCTTCTGTTATCGTAGCTTGTTTTTTTTTATATAACAAGTGAGGTAATAGGGGTTGCTGCAAAATACTCAGGAAGAATTATGCAGCAATTGAACTCAAATAATACAACCTCATTCCCACTTGGAACAGTGGCAAATATTGAGCCTTTATTACCTACGCTTTGGGTCACCAACATTATCACAGCTAGGTCATTCAAGCCACTATTTACCATAAGATGCTTATCATCAAGCAATCAAGGAATTAGCAAGGGGAATCATTACATAATTGCGGATAAAGCCACCTCAGAGGCTGATATCAAGGCTATAGGCTGGATGGTGCAGCAGGCCAGAGGCGATTGCTTTGTACATAGGATTAATTTACCTTTAGATTGCCTGGTATCGGATGCAACCGCGGCCAGGGAGCTAACACAAGAGATTTTTGAGTTTGCATTGCCCTTTGCTGATTGGATAGAAGTTGCTGACGAACGGAAGCTTAAAAAACGTGAGGCACTAGCGATCGCTAAAGTCGCGATCGCACTCTTGCCGGAGAATGAGCAAGATATTGAACTAGACCAACTTGGCGAGAGATGCGGTGCTAGTGATTGGGAATGGCGTAAGAAGTGTGAGAAGTTAGCCAGCCAAGCTCAATCTCAACAAACTAACCAAGATAAACTTAGGCTTGAGCTTCAGGCACTGGCTAAAGAGGCAGACCCAATTGCAAAAGCATTCATTAAGCAAAAGTTAGCTGAGTCTTACAGAATCAGACTTTCAGAAATTGACAACTTGCTCAAGCACATAAGTGAACAGGGGAGGATACAGGAGGTAAAATGCTACTCCCTAGATGAACTGCTTGATTTGAATTTACCGGGTGTCGATTACGTAATCCCCGGTATGTTGCCACAAGGTGAAACTATTCTCTTAGTTGCTGATCCAAAAAGTGGTAAATCTCTTATTGCTTATGATGCTGCTTTTGCTGTAGCGACAGGGGAGGATACTTTTCTGGGTGAAAAATGCAAGCAAGGCAAGGTTTTGATAATTCAGTGTGATGAAAGCCCTACTACTGCTAGAGGTCGATTGCTCAAGCGCGGTTTTAGACGTGAAGATGCCTCTAATGTTGAATTCATGGATTCTTTCAATATCACTCAATTGCACCTATTAGAAGCCAAATTAGAGGCATTTAGACCAACGTTAGTTATAATTGATAGCCTCAAAAGAATAACAGTAGGTAGCCAGCTATCTGAGAATAGCGCTGAGTTTGCGGATAACATTTATCGGCTAAAGGAAATCATTTCTAGGTACAACGCAAGCGGTATTTTGATTCACCATACCAATAAGAATATAGATGCTGTAGGCGTTGGGAGAGTGCGCGGTAATAGTTCGATAGCAGGTGCTACCTGGGGTATTTGGAGCTTAGAGCATATCCCAGAACCAGATCCAAATAATCCTAAGAGATTTAGAGTTAACCCAAAGTCATTGACCAGAATTTTCAATATATTGGCGCGGGATACAGAAGGACAAACATTAAAGATTGAGTTAGACCCAGAGATTAATCATTGGGTATCACTTGGTCAAGACGGGATAACACCAGAGCAAAAGCAGTCTGAGAAGTCACAGCAAGAGAGGATCGTTGAGTTACTGCAATCCTATTCACCCAAAGGGCTAGAGGCTAGTGAGATTAGCCAGCACTTAGGAATAGCCAAAAAATCCATTTACACACAACTTAACCGACTAGTTGAGAAGCGTATTATTGGCACTCGACCAAGTGTAACTGACAGGAGAAGGTCAGTATATTATATAACACCATTCCAAAACCATAACCCCCCCTCTCTCCCCCTCTATGTACCGGATGTTATCCAATCTCCTGAAAGTAATACTACACAATATTTTCAGGGTTCGATAACAGATTCACAACAAATAGATAACAAATACATAACAGATACGCGCTTAAGCGAGGGTGTTATTGAAAATCCCCTATACCCTGTAAGCATTTCAGAGATAGATAACAACATACAACAAACACAGGGGGGGGGAGGGGTAAAAACAATTTCCACATTGTTACCCGAAACACCAGTACAGTTGGTAACTCAGCCAGAATTCATGGAAGGGGATAAGATAACATTCCATGAGGGGGATAACAAATGGAAGCCAGGAACTATAGCCAAAGTAGTTTATATGGATGCTTACTTTGTGAGTGCTGAGATTAGCTACTTTGCCTTTAAGAAAAATAGAGTATTCACTTTGTGCCGTGCTGATTGGATGAGGCTAGCTGGTAGAGTGAATGGCCAATCAAGAAAAAACCAGTAGCGCGATCGCACTTACCCCAAATCCTGAGATGATGATAATTTGCCCCATCATCTCTGGGGTGGAAGCATTTTCTTTAGACGCAACTCTGTTTCCAATTCAACAATAAGAAGCTCGGCCTTGTTTAACTAATTCAACTTCAATCTGTAACTGTTTATTAGTCTGAATCAAGGTGTACAACTCTTTTTGTGTACACCCTAATGGGTGGCCGCCGAGATACCTGCAAAAAGAGACACGTTGTAAATAAATATTGCAAACAATCCCTTGTTAATTTACTAACTTGCCCAAAAATGATATTAGATGAATCAAACTTTTGCACGGTAAAACCAAGCTTTCACCCCTTTTTGTCCTTGACACTTGCCCATAAATGACCCTTTTAGGGAATGTCTTCATTTGAATAGTCAAGTTTCGGTTGATGCTGAAACGACGGTAAATCAAGGTTTTTGACAATTGACTTTACAAAACTTTACAACGTGTCCCAATTTGCACGTATCTCCGCGGATACCCAGCTTAGGGCAAAACCGCAATCTCCAGACCAAAAGCAGCATTATTACTTAGTTAAATCGTCAGCCCTTACACTTTCATCTAATTTAATTTCTCTTCATCACCCGGAAAAATTGTCAATCATCTGACAATAACTCCCCCCTGACCCACTCCCCCCTTGTTGGGACATAGTGCGACAATAGCAATTTTCACACCACTTAGAGTAATAAACACCGCCGAAACGGCTAAGATGGAAAGCAGGGGGAGCAGGGGAAGCAGGGGAAGCAGGGGGAGATGAACAAAGACGCGATTAAAGACCATAAAGATTTAGAAGTCTACAAGATGGCTTTTGACACAGCCATGAAGATTTTTGAGGCATCCAAAAAATTTCCAGTAGAAGAACGATACTCGTTAACTGACCAAATTCGTCGGTCGTCACGGTCTGTATGTGCCAATGAAAGCTGAAGCATGGCGAAAACGAAGGTATGAGGCAGCATTTGTAGCAAAATTGAGTGATTGTGTTCGCGGAGCGTGTCGTAGACAGGCTGAAGCGGCTGAAACACAGACTTGGATTGAATTTGCTGTTAAATGCAATTACATAAATGTTGAAATCGGTAGAGAACTTTATGGTACTTACAACCGCGTTTTATCTGGTTTGGTGACTATGATTAACAACCCAACACCTTGGTTGATAAAGCGTTAAACCTCCCTTACCTCCCCTGCTCCCCCTGCTCCCCCTGCCCCCCTGCTTAAAACCATGACCCCAATCCATCCCGAAAATCTAACTGTTCTGGAGAACTCGCTGGCGTTAGCGATCGGCGAGGACTTTTCCTTAGAAAATGATCCCGATGTGATTCAGCAGCTGATTGGGGATAAGCGATCGCTGAACACTAAGCGCGAATATCAGAAAGACTTGAAAGATTTCTTTCTGTTCGTTGTTAAGAAAGAACCCAGTCGGGATTTGGTTCTAGAATTCCTTCACCTGGAACAACGTCATGCTGTCGCTGTGGTTCTCAAGTACAAAGCGCACCTGATTAAGAAAAAATTGGCTGAAGCTACGGTGAATCGTCGCCTTAGTGCTATCAAGTCAATGGTTGAGATGGGGCGACGGTTAGGGGTCTGCAATTTCTCCCTAGATGATGTCAAAGGTGAAAAGGTCGAAACCTACCGTGACACAATGGGCATTCCAGCCGAGGACTATGCTTTAGTCATAGCGTTGGTTGACCGCAGTACCCTTAAGGGCAAGCGCGATTATGCCATTATGCGGTTACTTTGGGATAATGGCTTGCGTCGTAATGAGATAGTCAATTTGAATGTGCGTGACTTTAACGCTCTTGAGAAAACTCTTGCAATCTTGGGTAAAGGCAAGGGTAGCCAGAAAGAAATTCTTGACCTATCGGACAAAACCGCCGATGCAATCTCCGGTTGGATAAAAGCAAGTAAGAAGAAACGTGGTGATAACCCGCTTTTCACCGTCCTGGCTTACCACAAGAATGGAGCGAGATTAACCGGGGAGGCAATCAGGCGATTGGTAGATGGGCTATGCTTGCAAGCCGGAATTACTAAGAAGATGTCACCACATCGTGTTCGTCATAGTGCGATTACTACAGTATTGGATCTGAATAATGGCAACTACCGTGCTACCCAGCGTTTCAGCAGACACGCCCAAGTGCAGACGGTATTGAAATATGATGATAACCGCCAGCGTTTGCAAAAGCAGATGAGTGACTCAATATCAGAATTGATTTAGGAAAGACCTATAACTCTGCCTAAGTCTACGCTAATGTTTACAGATAATGTAGAGCTTTTATTCAACAATTTTCTCCAGCCTAAGTTGACCCATTAAATCAACCATAAAATCAATAAAAGCGCGAACTTTTGCTGATAAATGCCGCTTTTGTGGATAAATTACCGATATCGGTTCACCAGGAGCAGCATAGTCCTCAAGTATCGGTTGAAGTTCACCACCCGCAATTGCTCTTCCAGCAACATAGTTAAGAACTTGCACTATTCCCGCGCCCGCAATTGCAGCTTCCAGTAAAGATTCGGCATGGTCAAATCGTAAGGAACCCTCCACAGGCATTTCAAATTGTTCGCCTTGGTGAGGCAGTGCGTTGCGGGGGTTCCCTGGAGTGTGCAAACTGCCGTGTTGAAAGCGCCACTCAAACACCCTTCGTGTTTGGGGATAGACAAAATTTATACAGTTATGTTGCTTCAAGTCTTGAGGAGTTTTGGGAATACCGTGGCGTTTGAAGTAATCCGGTGAAGCACAAACAACAAACCGCACTGTCGCCACCCGATGCATAATTAATCGACTGTCCGTACCAATACCCAAGCGCACAACAGCATCAATTCCTTCTTCAATTAAATCAACAAAGCGGTCATTCAGAGATACATCCAGCTTGAGTTCAGGATATTTCGCCGTCAACATAGGCAACGCCCCAACAATGTGCATTCGCCCCAACGCCATTGTTAAATCGATTCTTAGCGTCCCTCTGGGTTGATACCTCGTTTGCAGCAGTTCTTGTTCTGCCTCTTCTAACTCATCGAGAATTTGTCGGCACCGTGAGTAAAAAGCAGCACCGTCATCCGTCAACGTCACGCTGCGGGTGGTGCGGTTAAGTAAGCGGATTCCCAGTTCTTCTTCTAAGCGTTGCACGGCTTTGCTGATGCTGGATGGCGACATCCCCATTTGTCGCGCAGCTTCTGAGAAGCTGCGGTTTTGGGCAGCGCGGACGAAGATGATTAGGCTGTTGAGTTTGTCCATGCCCACCAGCTTAAATGATTTTTGAACTTTATTCACAAGTCATGTGAAATGTAACTACTTTTTCTTCTTTTTGCCAAAGGTTAACTTGAAGGCAATAGAGGATTGCACGAGCGCAAAAAACCGTAAAAAGGAAAAACCATCATGTTGAAGAAACTACTACCTATCGTGATCGCTACAGTTGGACTCACTGTTGGTAACTTAGCGGGACTTAACCAAAATTCCTTTTCTGTATCTGCACAATCGAGCAATGAACAGAAAAAAGAAACATTTGATACTAATACTCGTAACGGTCGTGGTTTGGATTCGATGAAACACTTTAATGTTTCTATTTCAGTCCCCGATGTGAATGCCAGCGTAGATTGGTATCAGCGCGTGTTGGGCTTCCGCAAAATTTCCCAAGCAGATTTGTCCAATGGGGTGTCTATCGCCATGATTGAGCGTAATGGTGTGGTTATCGAATTTTTAGAAGTAGCAAATTCCCAACCAATGCCAATGCTAAACCTTGACCCACCAAATCACCTGAAATATCAAGGAATAAAGAACTTTGTTTTATGGGTTGATGACATGGATACAAGCGTGCGTGAGTTGAAAGCTAAAAATATCCAGTTTGTCTGGGAAGCCCGTGAACTAAGAGAAGTTGGTACTCGCGTGACTATGTTTCGAGATAACAACAATAATCTCATCACGCTTTGGGAGCGTCGCGGCAACGTTTGGGAGCGACTGAATCGCCCTTAAAGAACTCAGAAGATAGAACAACTATCAAACTTTGAATAAACTTTTATCAAGGAGAAAACGACAATGAGCCATTCCAGAAAGCCTTTCAAAATCTCTGCTACACGACGCAAGTTTATTTTTGGTGGTACTACAGCTTTGGGAACGATGGCAGTCATTGGCAATCAAGCACTTAATAGTCATCAGGTCAAGGCGAACGAAAACCAAACTCTGACACAGCGATCGCCAATTCGCTCTGCAAACGGACGATTTAATGGCAAAGTTGTTTTAATTACAGGTGCAACGAGTGGGATGGGACGCACCGCAGCTGAACTCTTTGCCAGAGAAGGGGCAAAAGTCATGTTTTGCGGCAGACGCGAAAACTTGGGCAAACAAGTGGAAGCCACAATTCGCAACAATGGTGGTGAAGCAACATATATGCGTGCTGATGTACGCGACCCTAAACAAGTGGAAGCTTTCGTAAAAGCAACTATTCAGAAATATGGTCGGCTTGATATAGCTTACAACAACGCAGGTATTGGTCGTGTACCAGGTTTTGGGCGAATTCATGAGATGACTACGGAACATTGGCAGGAACTAAATAGCACCAACTACGACGGTGTGTTCTACTCCATGAAGTATGAGCTACAACAGATGCTCAAGCAAAAATCAGGTGTCATTATTAACAAGGCTTCGACATTAGGGCTTGTGGCATTACCAAATGTTGGTGCGTATGTAAGTTCTAAACATGGTGTAGTCGGTTTGACGAAAGCTGCGGCGCTGGAGTACGCTACCCAAGGTATCCGCGTGAATGCAATTGCACCAGGCCCCATCGAGACAACTTTCCTGAATCAGTTTGTTAACCCTGTAGATACTCAGCTTTATCAACAAGTCAGTAACTCTATTGCTAACAAAGTCCCGCTCAAACGTTGGGGACAACCAGAAGAGATAGCGAATGTAGCCTTGTTTCTCGCGGACGAACAAGCCAGTTTCCTCAATGGACACATCATGGTAGTGGACGGTGGTATGGCTGCCCATGAAGGTTCTGCGGCTGAAGACCGCCTGTAGTGCTAAATTGATCCGTCCGAAACAACACCAGAAGTAATTATGCTCAAAAACGCAGTTAATAAGGCGCTTAGTTGCACTGTAATTGTTGCAATTGTCGGTTTTTCTGCAATGGCGCATGACCAAGCCCAAGTGCAGAAGCCAGCCACTCCTGTTACACCACTAGGTTCGGCCAAATTGCATCATGTGGCAATTTCGGTTACTAACTTTCAAGAGACGGTTCGGTGGTATCAAGATAAACTTGGCTTCCGAGTTATCTTCAGACGCGATTTACCTCAACTATCTACACAGCAAGCTTTTCTAGAATTAAATGGCATCCGTCTTGAAGTATTTGCACGCAAAAGCTCGTTCCGAGTTCAACCGCCAGTGACTAATGTTCCGGATGATTTGCTAATACAGGGTTACAAACATCTGGCAATTGTCGTAGACGATTTAGATATCGTCGCCGCAGAACTCAGGAGAAAGGGCGTTAAGTTCCTGTGGGAACCAAGAGTAGATGAGGCATTGAAGCTTAAGCTCTGCTTCATTCAGGACAACAACGGGAATTTGATTGAACTGGTTGAGGAACTCAAGCAAACTAAATTTTCAAGCTTATTAGCATCTGTGTACCTAAATTGGTGAATTATTTTCACAAGTTATATGACAGTAAACTGCTTTTTCTATCTATTGGCACAAGTTATTGTTAGGTCATGAACGCGCAGGAATTTTCACCATGCAACCTAAAGGCTTGAAAAAACTAATAGCAGTTATCCTGACCACAACCGGACTTACAGCAAGTACTAGTCTTTTTGCAATTGCTAACCAAAACCAACCTAAAATAAATTCACAAGCTGACATGGGGCTTGAAACACTGGAAATTTACAATGTCGCCATATCAGTTCCAGATATTGACGAATCTGTGCGTTGGTATTCAGACAAGTTAAGCTTCAAGTTGCAAAGTAGAAGGCAAGTTTCTACAGGTATTGAGATTGCCTTGATGGAAAAGAATGGCTTTTTCATTGATTTAATCAAAATCCCTAATCAGCGAAATTTGGAAGGAAAACCAAAAAACCCTCCAGCACATTTAGAGGTTCTCGGCATCCGCAATATGGTGTTTTACGTGAATGACTTAAAAGGAGCGAATGCTCAGTTAAAAGCCAAAGGTGTACCACTGATTTGGGAGAGCCGTTATATTCCCGAAATTGGCACATCGATTACAAATTTTCGGGACAACAATGGCAATCTCATCGCTATTTGGGAACGTCAAAAATAGATTTTCCCCACATCTAATTACCAAATTTTCACCAGTTAAAAGTATGAACGCACACACCAATTTATTCACAAATTATCAACTAGGTTCGCTCCAACTTCCCAACCGCATCGTTCTGAGGGAAGAATTATGAGTAGCAAACCTATAACTGTATTAGTTTCAGTCCGTACTAAGCCTGGTATGGAAGAAGCCTACAAAAAAGAACTGATGAATGTTCTCAAACACGTCTTTGCTGAACCAAACCTGCTTAATTTCAAAGTCAACCAGAATCCTCACGACCCGACTAGGTTTATGTTCTACGAGACTTGGGCTGACAAAAACGATTTCGAGACAGCACAACTCAACAGACCTTATCGCAAACCTTATTTAAAACGAACAAAAAATTTATTGGCTGAACCGAGCCAATGGACAATTTGGGAAACAATTCTTAGCCTCAAAACAAATTAAGCATAGGTAAGTACAAACGGTCATATCTCGTGCGTTACCTTCGGCAGGTGTGATCCACTTTTGACAAAAAATTATTATGAAAGCTAATTACAGTTTTTATTCATCTTCTGGGAAAGGAAGCATATCCGTTGGATATTGCTCAGAAAGTTTGTTAAGTAAATCTATATCAGGCGTAGTGTATGTTTCTATCCCGCCCATTGGGGTAGTAGGATTGTGAACGAATCTAACAGTAGACACCCTATCAATTGGTATGTCAGGGTTTTCTATAAAGTCGCCTGCTTCATTGTGATAATTTCGCCAATGCGAAATTTCGCCAATTAACAAATTTATATTTTCGCCTTACTGCCATTTACGTTGTTAAATCCCATTACATTCTGACCTTCTGCTATTGAAATAATTTTGAGTAGAACTAATCAAGCGCAGGTGAGGATAAGGGATGGGATTTACAGCCAAGATTCAACAGACAATGTTCTCACTTGTTGAATTCTCTGAAAGTCGCTATCGGCTGACACAACGATAAGACCGTGTTGTAAGGCTACAGCTGCAATCCAAAGGTCATTTTCATCGAAGCCTAGATCAGTTATTTTCGTTTTTCTCCGCTTACTTTTCTCCTTCGGTGCAAACTGATTGAATAAAGCGGCTTTCAGTTGCCCGTAGATAGTAGCAGTAGATCCATCAATATTATGGCTGTATATACCCGTTAGAAAACGGTGAATTAGAGCTAAGTTATTTTCCTTGCGTTGAGAACGTTCTGCCATGTCTATCAGTTCGCCTTGAACGATGGTGCAGGTTGTAATTACAGAATTTTCCACTTCTGCAAGGCGATGAAGCACA
Organism: Nostoc sp. FACHB-888; assembly: GCF_014696655.1. Classification (NCBI taxonomy): domain Bacteria; kingdom Bacillati; phylum Cyanobacteriota; class Cyanophyceae; order Nostocales; family Nostocaceae; genus Nostoc; species Nostoc sp. FACHB-888. Next base: position 11,078 of record NZ_JACJQM010000125.1, read on the forward strand.
TTGACATTACCAAGTATTGCTTGGCTACAGTGATTTGTATCTAACAAGTACATTATTCAAAGGGGTTGTCGTAATCAAATTTGGCTTTGCCGCGAGTGGCATAAACTAGCTCAAGACACTCTTGTAAATCATCACCTGACCATTTACCAATTGTTTTTAAATGTTCGAGCAGTGAGCGACCTGTGGAATTTACTGGAGTGTGGTCGGCAGAATCTGCCACAGATGAAACAGGCTGTGTTTGGGTTTCCTTCGTTTTCAAAAAGCGTAAAAAGTCTAGCGTTTCAGTCAGAATGGTATCTGAGGTGGATTCAATTTCGATAAGAAGCAATTCTTTGATAGTCATAGTGGGTATCTCCTAAAGATGCATGGGAAATCCAGGAATAGCTGCATCAGTCTTTTTCATTATCAGTCTAATTTAGAATTTCGCCTTGGCGTAAATTCGTCAAGTAGTAAATCTATATTTTCACCTTGCTGCCATTTCACCCAGACGGACATTAGAAAATCTACCAATTCGCTTTTATCAATCTCTACGCCACGTCTTTTAAGTTTGAGTAATTCTTCCTCTACATCTAAATCTGTTAAGCGTTTCACATAGTAAGTGCGCCCAATCCAAGCATCATCAGACCGCTTTCCAGTTGCAGGTCTGCCACGTTTACGGGGTTCTTCTTGAATTGGCGCTGTCTTTTGTGGTGTTGGAGTCTGTGTCACGTTACTCTCTGTGATTGCTTCTGTTGGTTGTTCTGGCTCAATTTGTGGTTCTTCTTTGGTTTCAAATAATTTCTTAAAGGGGCTAGGCTTGCTCATGACAGTATCTCCTTACCCACCTCTTGATACTCACGCCATGCTATTTTGCTGCTGCGGTCTTTTACTTGATAAACTGGCAGCCCCTCCAGTGCCGCTTTTTCATAAACAGCAAATCGTTTAATCCCATGTTGAAATAGTGGTATTCCCTCTACCTCTAATGCTTCCCGTGCTTGCTGTCCTGTTAAACGAGGGGCTGGGGGAATAATTGTGAGCAACACACGATAGCGTGAGCTGCCCAATGATTTGAGCGTGTCTACAGTCTGCAACAGGGCATCCATCGCTAAAGCATCAGGGGTAGTAGGCAAAATTAATAAATTACACCCATCAGCGAGTGCTTCTAAATCTTCGCGGCTTGGCCTAGCTGCTGTGTCAATAACCACATGGTCAAAATTACGGCTATGCATAGGAGCTTGTAGTAAATCTACAACCTTAAAAGGTAATGCTCCTCGTTTTGCCCATCCTGTAGCACTGTGGTTTGGATCGCCATCAACCAACAAGGTGCTGCCATGCTGAGATAGAAAGCAAGCAATATGGATGGCGCTTGTCGTTTTTGCTACGCCACCCTTGAAACTAGCTAGGGTGATTATCACTCCATGTACTCCAATAAATGCTGCTAGTTTACCCTCAAAATAACGAAAATTTGTATTTTTTAATTTATAAAATGTTACCTGGGCAGCAATACATAATTTCGCCAATTCAAAAATATAAAAACTTAAAAGTAGTAATCACTAGCTTCTCCAAGCTACACCTGAACAAAAGACAGTTTGACTGTATCCCTAATTATTAGATTGGTTAGCTCTCTTTGGTTTACTGGTTAGTACAGTTTGGATGAGTCGCTTAAATTGGCAATAATACAAATTGCTAGTAATACAACAATACGTATTTCTGATAATCTATATTTTCGCCAATTCAAAATTAAATCAGCATACCATAACATCATCATTCCACGACTGCATAGGCGATCGCCACCTCATCACATGACTGGTTAACCATCTATTAACCATTTACTGGATGCGTAGGTTTACCTTCTATGTCATTCTAGAAAACGAGAGTTAATTCGGTGACAGTGTTTGTTTTTAGTATTCGCAGACTTATCAGAGAAATTTAAATCTCTACACATTTATGATTTTGGAGAACATTGAGAGTAAAAATACTGCTCTTAGTCACCTTGGCTCAAGAAAATTAGAGATAATGGTATTGAAATTGAAGACCCAGCCGTGACGTTGCACAGCAGTATTAATTTAATTAATCCGCACACAGGGCAGCGTTTTCCATCTGCCCCAGATAGTTCGGTTGTTCTGTCTAGTTTTCAAG
>NZ_JACJQM010000126.1:0-12937 GCF_014696655.1 Nostoc sp. FACHB-888
CTTCAACCCTGTTTATCTCCAACGTTAGATGATAATTATCTGTCAAAAAATGATGCTTCGACACAAGTTCTCTATTTAAATAACAGAATTTTCTCTAATTTTTTTTCAAAATGAGAAATGCTGGTCAAAATTGGGTGGACTTGTACGATAGCCTCAAAGAGAAAAAGTAAGTCCAATCATATTATTCGCGGATGTTTTACGCGAACAATATTTTCTTTGTTTTACCTCTATTTCTCCTTAACCGAGCAGTATTGGGAAATACTGGCTTTGCTGAGGCGGGGCTTTATCGCCTGATCTTCAAGCCCCGTAAACCAGTTGCAAGGGGTTCCAACGCCCTTGTCTTTCATAAATCGCTGCCTTTTTTAGGGCGCACTAGCAGCCTATCTCTGCCTTTCTTTTAGTCAAAAAAATACTTGTTTACAAATGAATTTGTAAATACTGATTATATAAATTACAGCTTGGTAATACGCTATTTCCTTGCAATTTCACCAGTCCAAGACTGTGCAATTTAAATTTAGTTACTGTCGGTAACTTGGCAGACTTATTAATAATTACATCTTTCATTCCATTTGCTAATTCCGGATTCTGCGTAAGAATTAAACTTTGGCGACGTAAATGGTCTGCGTAGATACTCAATGAACTTGTGGGATTTTGTAGGATCTGTGTTAAAGTAACGTTTTTATTAGCTATATGATAAAGGCTAAAACGTATTAGAAATGGATGTCCGCCCACTAGCATCATTAATTTTTCAACTTTTGTTTCATCCAAATCTAGTTTATACCTTTGAGCTAAGTCCAAAACCTGTTTATTATTAAATTCAGGTAATTCTATAGATAACCCTACATTAAACGGCGATTGATTAATATCAAGGGGAACATAAACTTCTGTAGAATGTACAATCACCAATCGCAGTCTTTTCCAAATCTCTCGCCGCTTGCCTTCTTCGTGTAAAGCGCGTAGCAATCCAAAGAAATCTCGGTAAATTTCAGGATATTCAAAAACTTTATCAACTTCATCTAAACCAAGGGTTAGCGGCTTATTAATTGTTGGTAGTAGATATTCCTCAAAATAGGCTTTACATGCCATGCTACTACCCAACATTTCCGCTAAATCCCAATATTCACTAAGTTTATTGGGGATATTTAAAGCTAAACTAACACTTGCACAAAACCAGCGTAAAAACTTATCTGAATTAACGAAAATCTCCTGGGCTGCAAGTTGGAAATCTAAGATGACGGTACAATCCCCTTGAGAACGGGATTCATTGATAACCCTTGCTAGAAGAGACGTTTTACCCATCTGCCTTGGCGCTTTAATTCTAATTAAAGCACCGGGTTTATGAATTTGTTCATAACATCGTTCTTCGATTGGGGAACGTTTGATATAAAATGGTGAATTTAATGGTACTTGCCCGGATGGATGCTCTAGAGAGTGGGATGAAAATATTTCTTGAGTTTCTTTGTTATTCTCCTCTATAGTGCTTACTAAGGGTGATGAAAATATATTTTTCCCACTTTCTACTGTTAAATCAGTAGTTAAATAAGCAATATCTTGCCATTCCAGCCCTAAAACACGACAAATTTCTCTAAAGTTAAGGTAATCTACAGCTCTGCCATTAAGAAAACTGCTGATAGTAGATTGAGATATTTGCAAATGTTCTGCCAAATCAGTTTGACGAATATAGCCATTACGCGGTAGCGCTGACTTTACCTGTGATATGAATTCAGGACGTACTCTAACCGAACGTGGCATTTTTGATATTACAACTGCTAATTTTTTTTTGGCAAAATTTTCAAATATTCAATCTCACTACAAACTCGATACCTACTCGATATACCCCTATGCCAACTCAAGTGTAGTCAAGGTTAAATCGGAGCAGTAGGGATAAGGTTCGAGGTGTAGCCTGTGAACGCTAGTCCTACTTTAACTGAAAATCTTTCCGGATTATATAATTATGAAATTTGCCTTCTCTATACCTTCCTTATTAGCTTATGCATCATCTATTTTACTACTAGGTTTTTCGATACCATTAGTTGCACAAATACCGGCTGATAATGCTTCTATTGAGTGTCAAACTCTTAAGCCACCACATCTTAATACAGTAAACGATTTCATAGGCATGGGACACTTTCAAGAGGACTGCCAAAAAGACTCACTCGCTGCGGTTTCTTCTTTCACGCAGGCAATTCGGCTCAATCCTAAAGCTGAAGAACCCTACTACCATCGTGCAAATGCTTACGCTGCAATTGGGAATTACAAAGCCGCAGTGGCAGACTATACTGAAGTAATCAGGCAAAATACAGGTAAATTTGGTTTTAGCCGTCCTGCATATTGGAATAGGGCTAGGGCTTATGGAAAGTTAGGCGAAAGACAAGAAGCGATTTCAGATTTGACTCAATTAATTGGCGATACTAGTCCCAATGCTGAGGAGTACTTTTTTAGAGGCAATATGCACCGGGATTTAGGGAACAAAGCAAGTGCGATTGCAGATTACAAAGCAGCAGAAAAACTTTTTCAGCAATATCTAAATGGGGTTTTTGGAACTGGTCATATGGATTCCAGAAATCAAAATATGTTAGATAAAACCAGAAATGAATTATCCCGCTTGGGGGTAAATATTGCAGTCCCGCAGATTACAACTGGTACTATTTTAAAATCAATCGCCAAAATAGAAGTCGAGCGAGCATTAAATTTAGCACGCTTTCTACCTCAACATCCAACGATTCAGCACTTTGACACTCAACTTCAGGATTTGTATAAACAACTAGCTAGCACACAACCGCAAGTAGATAAAACTGTTTTAAAAAACTTGATAACAAATGCTGCATATGAGAAAATTAACGATTTGAAAATAGAGCGTTCACAAATGCTAATAAAATTTAATCCACAGACTCCGATGGTAGGCTTAATTGATAATCAATCAAATGAATTAGAAGCTTTAATTCGCCGAAATAGGTTTTAGTTATAAAGTATATTACGGTTTGCGTAACATACCTGAAATAATTAATAGTCCGTTAAAGTTAGTTATAACTTACCAACGCTCTTATTATTTCTATCCAGATGCTTACTGAGCAAAACATAAAAAGTGAACAACAATTTTACATATAAAGTTGGTGGAAGTCTGGCAGAAGATGCTCCCAGCTACGTATTTAGACAAGCAGATTTTGACCTTTACAATGAATTAAAACTCGGGAACTTTTGTTATATTTTTAATTCCCGACAAATGGGTAAAACTAGCTTGCAAGTTCGTACAATCAAACGACTGCAAGCTGAAGGGATCGCTTGTACTACGATTGACATCTCTGGACGCGGTAGTAAATATATAAATCCGGAACAGTGGTATGCAGGTATCGTTTACACATTGGTTGCAAATTTTGAAATAGCTAACCCTAGCGAATTTATTAGAACTTGGTGGAAAGAAAACTGCGGCTTGTCGCCAATACAGCGTTTAGATATATTTTTAGAAGAATTTCTGTTAAAAAGGATTCAAAGTAAAATAGTTATTTTTATTGATGAAATTGATAGTATTTTAAGCTTTAGCTTTCAGGGGGATGATTTTTTCTCTTGGATTAGAAGTTGTTATGAAAAGCGTAATCTTAATAATGAGTTTAATCGGATTACTTTTGCTCTCTTGGGAGTAGCAACACCTAGCGATTTAATTGCAGATAAAATCCGAACGCCATTTAATATCGGTCATGCAATCCAGCTTAACGGTTTTCAATCATCTGAAGTTTCGCCTTTAGCATCAGGGTTAAAAGGAAAAGTTGAAAATCCGCAAGCTGTTTTGAAAGAAGTTCTAGCCTGGACTGGAGGCCAACCCTTCCTTACACAAAAGTTATGTGATTTATTAGTAGCTCCCCAAAACTTTATTCTTTATGAATCACTGAAAACACGGACAGAAATTACAGAATCCGAATGGGTAAAAAATATTGTCATACAGCAGATAGTTGAAAATTGGGATTCCCTTGACGAACCACCCCATTTAAAAACAATTCAGGATAGAATTTTCATGAGCAGATATAATACAGGCGCGTTACTTGGTTTATATCAGAAAATTTTACAATTAGGACAAATTCCTGCTTCAGATAGCCCAGAACAGATAGAATTACGTCTATCTGGATTGGTTGTAGAGCACCAGGGATATTTAAAGATTTATAACCAAATCTATGCAAATGTTTTTGATTTAAACTGGGTCAAAAAAGCCCTCGCCGAATTAAGACCTTATTCAGAAGCATTATCAGCTTGGTTTGTTTCAAACTGTCAAGATAATTCTAGATTATTGCGTGGTAAAGCATTAGAAGATGCAAAAACTTGGGTGGCTAATAAAAGTTTGAATCAGCAAGATTACCAGTTTTTAACTGCCAGCCAAGAATTTGAAAAACAAGAAATGGCTACGGCGCTAGCATTTCAAGAAGAAGAGAGTCGCATCTTAGCACAAGCTAACGAGACTTTAACTACGGCACAGCATCAAGCCAAACAACAAATTCGTATCGGTGGTGGAGTTCTTATTTGCTCTCTTATTGGAGCAGCTATTGCTTTTGTCGGAGCAACTATATCAACTAACCAATTACGAGAAACCCAGTTAGGTATAAGATTAGAACAAGCAGGAATTACAGCCCTAAAACAGTTTGAAACAAACCAAATTGAATCTTTAGTGACAGCGATAGATGCAGGACACAGGTTAAAAGAAATAGTAAAAGATGGCCGCCCTTTAGCAAAATATCCTGCAAGCAGTCCAATTTTTGCTTTACAAACGATACTTAATAATATTCATGAAGTCAAGCGATTTGTTGCCTACAAAGACAATATTACAGCTGTGAACTGGAGCCATGATGGAAAGTATATCGTCACTGCTTCTAATAATAGAACTGCTAGTATTTGGAACTTATCAGGTAATCTTATAGCCGAACTAAAAGGACACCAAGACGGAGTTTTAATTGCTAATTTTAGCCCAGATGGAAAGCAAATTCTCACTAGTTCTAGTGATAAAACAGTTCGACTTTGGAACTTTTCGGGGAAACAATTGGCGATACTTAGACATCAAGAAAATGTAACTAGCGCCAGTTTTAGCCCAAATGGGAAACGTGTGATTACAACTTCTGGAAATCCACCTGTTGTTGAAAGAGGTATGGATGGTAAAACCATAGTTAATATCCCTAATGATAAAACAGCCCGTATCTGGGATTTATCCGGTAACTTATTACTTCAGCTTCAACATCAAGCCAAAGTTAATAGTGCCAAGTTTAGCCCAGATAGTAAATATATTCTCACTGCTTCTGACGATAAGACTGCCCGGGTTTGGGATAGATCAGGTAAACTATTGCAGACATTCACAGGACATACAATGGCTGTTAATAGTGCTTATTGGAGTCCCAATGGAAAATATATTTTAACTAACTCTAATGACTCCTATGTTTGGGATATTTCCGGTAAACAAATCACACGATTTAAAGTAGATGATAAATGGGTAACAATGGATGCTGGTTTTAGTCCCGATAGCCGACGTATCTTCGTGTCAACGCCTTACAAAACTTATGTTAGAGATTTATCTGGTCGGCTAATTAGAGAAATAAAAAATGAGAAAGTACTAAATGGTAATGCAGAATTTAGTCCAGATAGTCAGCGTTTGTTTACAACTGATGATACTATAAAAGTTTGGGATATAGGAGATGAAGCTGTAAAACCGTGGGATTTATCAAGTAATTTAATCACCGAACTGACAGGGGATCAAAGTAGCCCCCGTTGGAGTCCTGATGGTAAATATATTGTTACTTTTGGACAGGATAAAATTGTTCGCATTTGGGATTTATCCAATAAAATACCAGTAACTAAAGTAGCTATCAATTCAAAAGACGCTATTACAGGAGCAAGTTGGAGTTCAAATGGCAAATATGTTATTACTCCAACTAGAAAATCTATATTAATTTGGAATAGTTATGGTCAGCAGTTGGCAAGATTTATTGGACATGAAGATGTAGTTAGTAGCGCTAATTTCAGCCCTGATGGGAAAAAGATTGTCACAGCATCATCTGATAAAACTGCTCGTGTTTGGGATACATCGGGAAAACAGCTATTATTACTTTCTGGACATGAAGATGGAGTAGAGTATGCTACTTTTAGTCCAGATGGCAAATATATTTTGACTACAACTTATAATCATAAAACTAGAATTTTCTCAGAATCTGGTAAGTTGATAACTACGTTTAAAGCTAGAGGTATTACTTGGAGCCATAATAGTAAATATATTTTGGCTATGTTTGATTATGACGGCAAGAACTACTCTAGTTTGTGGAATATTTCGGGTGACAAGATAGTAGAGTTTCAAGGAAGTGAAAATAGTTATTTGGGTGCTAGCTTCAGTCAGGATGGGGAGCGTATTGTTACGACTGATGGAAATATAGTCACTATTTGGAATACATCAGGACAAAAGTTATCAAATTTGAAGGCGAATCAAGATATTTATAGCCCTAGCTTTAGTCCGGATGGGACATTAGTTATTGCTACTTCCCTAGATAATAAGGCGATTATTTGGGATACTTCTGGTAAACAATTACTAGAAATACCGCATCAAAGTAAGGTTGGATTTGCTGTTTTTAGCCCGGATGGTCAGCGAATTGTCACAGCTTCAGATGATAAAATTTATCATGTTTGGGATATATCAGGTAAGCAACTTGCACAGTATAAGTATTCATCTACATTTATATCACCAGTACATTTTAGCCCGGATGGTAAATATATTCTCGCCCATGTTCAGGGTAATTCTCCTGAGCAGAACAAGGTGCTGATTTGGCGGATTGACGAATTAGATGGGCTATTAGCACGGGGATGCGGCTGGCTAAAAGATTACCTGAATACCCAGCCTCAAATACGGAAAAGATTAAAAGTCTGTTGGGTAAATAGTTAACCTTATTTTAGAATATTCATTTAGGGGCAGTGGTTGCGTTAATCCCATTGCTTTTCCTTTTTGCCCTCTTGTTTGCACCTTGTGTCACTTTCGGTTCTTCTGACTTACTGGAGTTAACCATTTTCACCAAAGAAGAATTGAGATAACTTTGTGCAGAGATATACAAACTTTCCCAAATCTCTTGGTTCCGACTGATTTTTGTACCGACTGTATTTCCGGCTGTTTTCTCAGATACTAAATATTTGCGGAAATAGTTATTCCACAGGTGTTGGAGAAAATCTTCGGCGAATTCATTAAACGGCAGAATCCATTTATAATCATTGTCCAAAAATACCCGATAGGACGCGATTATCGGTAGTGCGAGATCAGTTGGCGCACCAAACCCGAATGAATACTTGCTGTCCGGCAATAACGTAGTTTTACGTATATCTATTGATGCTAAATCGTTGCTACCCTTTCTTCTGGGGCTGCTGATATGGTCTTGAATTATCTCGTAGAGTCTTTGCTCTATCCACAGAGCCTGAGAGAGCAGAGGCAGTAAAGCGGTTAATCTTTCGGTTTCTGCGTCTGTGATGTTACTTGGAAGACTCATCCCTACTGGGTGCTTGGTTCGTTTATTGCCGTCGGGGTTGTATTTATTTCTGTCGAGGCAGTAAAGGAGCTTGAGCAAATGGGTGACATTGCACTGGGCATTTCTAGGAGCGCCGCTTTGGTTTTGGTAATAGGCGATGCGGAATTTCCTATCTTCTGCTCTTTCTAACTGAACTAAATACTGCTTGATGAATTTGTAATCACCTCTAGCATTGACTTTGGAGCGAGAATCTACTGGCGTTGTGGTATTACTTGCCAGGGCAATATCTTTGGCTGATTCTTCAGTCAGTCCAATGTGAATCGTAATTTTTACCCTAGCTTGAGTTAGGTCGTATTTGTAATTTTTAGCTTGCTCAAAGGCTAAAACTGTATGCCCCCCGTTGATAATTCCATCGCTACCGCCCTCGTTAGCTTCTAAAATTTCCAGTTCTAGCTCAGTTTTATTCTTGACAGGTTTAGCTTTATTAGCTGACAGAACGATTCCACTGTGGCGAGAGAAGAATTTTGCAGGTTCGGTTGTCAGCGAGTCGAAGATTTGTCTGTAGGTTGCGCTTTTGCGGTTTGCTTCCCGAATGTTGGGTTCTAGGGGGAGGTCTGTTGGGAAGCTGTCTACGTGGGCGGTGGCGATAATGCAATTGGGGTTAGCTTGAAAATAGTTATCTATCTTAATATTCCAAGTCTTGGGCATACAATATTTGCAATGTCAGGGGAATTTCTATGTTAACCAAAACCTTGGCCCTGATATCGCATTTCCTAAAATAACGAGTACCGTTAGAGATTGACCTACAACATATTTCAGCATCTACTCCCGTCAAATTGTTTGAACCTGCGGTAGAACTGACACACCTGAAAAGCCGAAATGAAAAGCAACATTATGCTTAATTTGTGCAGTGCCTAAATCCTAGCTTAGATAAAGAGTACTTAAACTCTTCATATTTAAGCACTCTCCTTATGGAAAGCTATTTTCAGCTATAAACAACAGCTTAGTTGCTGTATTTGTCTAGAAAAACTAACTTAAGATAGACTATTATTCATACTTAAGTTGGTTGCAAAAAGTGCTAATGTTAAAAAGTTTTTTAGAACATTTATAACTAGGCTTGATCAGTTAGTTGCACTTAAAACGTATTTATACTTATTCTCATTATGAGAATGGCTGCTTTACTAATATTCAGCAAGCGCAACTGCACAGTATCATGACTACTACCAAGATTCATTCAGTTGTCTGTATTCAGTCTCGTGTTTTAGCTGTATTTTACACTCCAGGTAAATGCTGGCAGTTTCGGATTATTAACCCCGATGATACGATGTTTATTGAGCATCCGATTTACTTTAGTGCTGAAGCAGCAGCAAAAGCTGGGCATGAATGGATTTATCAAAAGCGGTAAAGCGCTTAATTCATTGGGTGGCAGCCTCAGTGGTAAAAGCATTTTCATCGTACCAGCAGGAGAGCCATCACCCGTAGCCTTGGATACACTTAGAAAGATTTCTTCACTCAGGATTAATGACAAGTAATATTTTTGGATGAAAATCGAGTTTTCAAGTTAAAAGCCCTGGATTTTACCAGGGCTTTATTTTATATGCCGTTTACTAAATGCCAGTGTGATTTGAAACATATCTTGACCAAACGGTCACGACATACTTCATAACCCCATAAGACAACATATAGTTCAAAGCTATAAATAGAGTTGAAAAAACTCAAAATTTAAGTACAGCAAGCAACGGGGCTTTTGTGGTTCATTTGTATGCAATGCAGCGAACAGAGCTTTTAAAACTGAGCAGAGATGCGATCGCTTTATCACTTAATTTGCGGCTAAAACTGTTTTTGAACCATATTGTTAGCGTTTTAAACCATATTTTGACCGAATGTTGAAAATTTTAGCTCGAATTCATGTGTCTCAATCTGGTTTTTTTACAAAATCAGGACTTACGCAACTGGCACAGGCGATCGCTAAAATATAGTACATTAATACTATTGTATCTAACGCAACTGGCACGGGGCGATCGCTAAAATATAATACATTAGTATTAATAACTTTGACTCCGAAAGCTTTGTCTAAGCATAAGAAGTCGCTGCAAAAGGAAACACTATTGAAATATTCATGAGAAAATAGGTAGAGGTTGTATTAGATAAATGTTGCTTACGGTAATGAGATTTACTAAACTTAATTACTGCCAATACTTATTAAGTAGTCAAATTAATTATACAATTACCAATTTAGCAGAACATTTAGACTGTATTAGCCATGATGCAATTAACTATTATTTGAAAACAGAAAAGTTAACACCTCGGTTACTATGGGATAACGTGAAAGAGGTAGTTGAGCCTGATACCAATGGTTACATAATATTTGATGATAGCGTTTTAGATAAAAGGTATTCTAAAGAAATAGAAATAGTCAGGAGACAATATAGTGGTAATGAGCATGGTGTCCTCAAAGGTATTGGTGTAGTTAGCTGCGTGTATGTCAACCCTACTATTCAAAGATTTTGGGTAATAGATTACCGCATTTTTAATCCAGACGTGGATGGTAAAACCAAGATAGACCATGTGAAAGATATGCTGCAAAACCTTGTGTATCATAAGCTTTTACCGTTTGATACGGTTTTGATGGACACATGGTATGCGGTACACAGTTTAATGCTATATATTGATAGTCTAGAAAAAATTTATTATTGCCCTTTAAAAAATAATCGGTTAGTTGATGATACATTTGCCAAAGAAAAATATAAACGTATTGAATTATTAGAATGGAGTCCTGAAGAGTTAGAATGTGGTAAAATCATAAAAATTAAAGGGTTTCCTGCTCAGAAAAAAGTGAAACTATTTCGGGTTTCTGTTTCTACCAACAGAACGGATTATATCGCCACTAACGATTTATCTCAAAGTTCCACGGATGTTGTACAAGAGGTGTGTAAAATTCGTTGGAACATCGAGGAGTTTCACCGAGAGATTAAACAACTAACTGGCATTGAATATTGTCAATGTCGGAAAGCTAGGCTTCAAAGAAATCATATTGCTTGTGCAATGTTGGTTTGGATTAGATTAAAGAATTTAGCCTATCAAACTGGCCAAACTGTTTATCAAATCAAGCATAATTTGCTGTCTAATTATTTAATTCAGCAACTAAAACGCCCAAGTATTCCTATGTGCTTAGTTTGATTTAAATTGTTGCGTGGCGGGGTGTAGCCCCGCCCGCTATTTGTGCTAGTTGCGTAAGTCCTGATTATGTATGTCACATTTCCTAGACAGTGTTCAAGAAATAGAACTTTCGGTTATTGAATGTAAAGATGTTAATTTCTGGGGAAAGAAAGTCAATGAATATACTTTGAAAAAAGAAAATTTTCGTACAAACTTTCCTTGCCCTGATTCTCATTGCGAAACGGTTTCTATATTGGATAAAATTTCACAATTGATTGCAGCTAAAACAAAAGAAGACAAATTTTTAATTAAGTGTCCTGGTAAAGACGAAATTGGACGTACTTGTATTGCGGGTTTAAAATTTACAGTTAAAATTTCTTATGTTGATTGATTCATCATTAATCATAATGTAACTGTATTAGTGTTACTAAAAGGTTGGTTAGTTTTGAATACCATACTTTTGAAACATTACAAACGCTTGGTAACATACACGTTCCAACATTTGTTTGCTTGCTTCAGATTCGACTTTAACCACTATTTGTGTTTCTTTTCCGTTTTGACTAGACCTCTTGCAAAAGTGTTTTTTGCAAGAGGGGGAAAAGGGTAAAGGTTAAAGGGGAAGGGAACAATACCAGGGCAAACGCATCTAAATTACTCTTGATCACAACGAAGGTTAAGAACCAATGAAAAAATCAGGATTTCGCGCTTGATTATTTTTTAAGCCCCAAAGCGATCGCCTAAAGTTTTCGTAATAAGCAAAAGTTAATGACATTATTTTTAGGTCTATTGAGAATAGACCTTGCTTATTGCCATGATGCGGCCGCCCTGGGGTTAGCGTGTCTCAAGCCCTATTGACAAGCGGACTTGCTTGATGGGTAATGGAGTTTGAAAGAAAGTGGTACTATCCGAGCCAGGGTAAGACTAATCCATCTAGCCCATCTTATTAGGGTTCATTTTTCCTTCAGATCCAAATCATATTTTGGTTCGTGATGCCATTTATTCTTTACTGCAAGAACTGTTAATTTTTCATCCCTCGTTTTGCACGCTTCTCTTTACCTAAAAGATTGACCGCAATTTGTTATATACATCATTTTAACCATCTTCCTGGAAAGTAGTCAGTAAAGTTAAACCCATTTCCTACTTTCTTTCCTCCACCTGCATTGTAGAACGTGCCATTTTTAAATGGATATAATAGCAAATCTCCATTGCTCTTTCTGACAATCAAACCTGGAATTCCGTCTCCAGTCCAGTCAGCAACTAAGTAGTCAGTAAAGTTAAACCCATTTCCTACTTTCTTTCCTCCGCCTGCATTGTAGAACGTGCCATTTTTAAATGGATATAATAGTAGGTCTCCATCGCTCTTTCTGACAATCAAGTCTGGAATTTTGTCTCCAGTCCAGTCAGCAACTAAATAGTTAGTAAAGTTAAACCCATTTCCTACTTTACCTGCATAGTAGGACGTGCCATTTTTAATTTGATATAATAGTAGGTCTCCACTGCTATTTCTGGCGATCACGTCTATAATTCCGTCTCCAGTCCAGTCAGCAGCGAAGTAGTCAGTAAAGGTGTAGAACCCACTCGCGATTTTTTTTCCTCCACCTGCATTGTAGAATGTACCATTTTTGAATGGATATAATAGTAGGTCTCCATTGCTCTTTATGACAATCAAGTCTGAAATTTTGTCACCAGTAACGTCAAAAACTGAGTAGTCAGTAAAGTTAAACCCATTCCCGACTTTTTTTCCTCCACCTGCATTGTAGAATGTACCATTTTTGAATGGATATAATAGCAAATCTCCATTGCTCTTTCTAACAATCAGGTCTGCTGCGCGTGTAGCTGCTTCGGACGATATAATTATTGAAATAGCGATACTAACTGTAAGAATTGCTTGTTTGAAAAAGTTTTTCATAATGTTCCTCAAATTTTGCGTTGTGTCTATTTAAAATCACTTTAAGTAAACTTTTTGTTTCCCAGCTTTTAGCCCACATTCTGTAAGTGTGATTGTAAATGCTACATTTTAGATATATAACAGCATTACTATTAGATATACAGGAAGCTTAAATGATATGTGCATAACTTTAAGTAATGTAATAAAGTATTGAGCCGAGATACTCATATGTTGCACCTGATAAAAACAATCAGTATTAACCAGGAATAAGAAAATAAAAGTAACATCTAAAAATGGAACTTATATTTTAAGTGTTAGTATAATAAACTACGTTTAGTCTCGGAGTATACACAAATGATATATACAAAAACAGGAATAATGTCATCTGCATAGAGATATTTTTATATGTTCGTAA